>DATIVB010000613.1:0-11519 GCA_035466375.1 Chondromyces sp. | reverse complement strand
CCGCCGCGTCGCGACCGAGCTTCCAGGCGACGGTGACGCCGATGCCGGTGAGCATGGCGGCGAGGGCGCCGTGGCGGTTGACCCCCCGCCTGGCGAGGGCGAGCAGGATCAACGGCGCGAAGGCGGCGCCGAGCCCCGACCAGGCGAAGAGCACGAACCAGAATACCAGCCGCACCTCGGACAGCGCGACGAGCACGCCGAGGAGGCCGACCACCGCCACCGTGATCCGCCCCAGGAGCAGGCTGCGGCGGTCGTCGCGGGAGCGGCCCAGGGTCTCCTCGACGATGTCGTAGGAGACCGCCGACGCCGCCACCAGAAGCTGCGACGAGACCGTAGAGAGGACGGCCGAGATCACAGCCGCGAGGAGCAGGCCCGCCAGCACGGGGTGGACCAGCTCGAGCGCCAGGGCCATCAGGGCCTGCTCGCCGTCGGCGAGGTCGGGCAGCATCACCCGGCCGACCAGGCCCACCAGCCCCGCCCCGTAGAACACCGCCAGCCCCCACGCCATGGCGATGACCTGGAGCCGCTGCACCTCGCGGTCGTCGCGCGCCGCCATGTAGCGGGTGATGACGTGCGGCATGCCCGGGTAACCGAGGCCGATGCCGAGCTGGCCGATCACGAAGCCCCACAGGGCGGGCCCGACGCGGTCGCCGCTCGCGGTCAGGAAGCTCGGGTCGATGGCGCCGAGGCCCGCGACCAGCGTGCCGAAGCCGCCGAGGCGGGCGACGGCATACAGCGGCAGCGCAATCAAGGCGCCCGCCACCAGCAGCCCCTGGAAGAGATCGGTCCAGGCCACCGCCCGGAAGCCGCCGAGCGAGGTGACGACGGTGATCACGATGGCGCCGATGATCACCCCCAGGAGGTAGCCGCCGCGGCCCTCGAGCCCGAGCGAGGACGAGAAGGCCTTGCCCGCGGCGGTCATCTGCGCTGCCACGTAGCCCATCATGCAGACCAGGATGATCGCGGTGGCGGTGACCCGGAGGACGTTCTTCGGATCGCCCCAGCGGCGGGTGATGACGTCGGTGAGCGTGACCGAACCGTGAGCGGCGGACAGAGGCCGCAGCCTCGGCGCCACGACGTACACGTTGACCAGGTAACCGAGCAGACAACCGGGCGCGTACCACAGGCCCGACACGCCGTGCACGAAGGTCATGCCGACCGCGCCGAGCGTGACCCAGCCCGACTCGGAGCTCGCGGTCGACGAGATCCCGGCCGACCAGGCGCCGAGCGAGCGGCCGGCGAGGTGGAAGTCCTCGCCGCCGTGGGTGCGCCGCGCGGCCTGCCAGCCGATGACGAGGAGGACGCCGAGGTAGGCGACCATTACCGCGGCTACGGTGGCCACGGTGGAGGGCTCGAGTGGGCTCACGCGCCGCCCTCCCCGCGCCGGCCGCCGACGAGGCTTTCGACGACGACCAGGACCGCCAGAATCAGCGGGAAGACCCACAGCAGCAGGTGGGCGCCGAGGCTGAGGGTGGGCTCGGGCATCAGGACCTCCGGCAGGGAGTGTAGCGTGACAGGTGGGCGCCGATTTGGGATTTGGGATTTGGGATTTCGGATTTCCGCCCGACCCCCTTCAATTCTGCCGTGGGCGGTGACCCGATCGCGCCTTTCCATCCCGCCGTCTCCGTTCAAGAAAGGGGCGGTCGGGTGGAACTCAAAACTCAATACTCAAAACTCAAAACTCGAGCCTGCCCCCGGTCCGCGCCCTGGCCGGTGCTACACTCCGGCGGAAATTTTGGAGGCGTGATGCGAAGGATTTCAGCGCTCGTGGTGATGATCGCGATGGTCACCTGTGGAGCGGCAGTCACGACGGCTGCGGCCGAGCCGGTGCACGTGATGGTGTGCAACGACGACGGCGTCGCGGCGCCCGGCCTCGCGGCCATGGTCGCGGTGCTGGCCGCCGATCCGACCTACCGTGTGACCGTGGTGGCGCCGAAGGAAGAGCAGAGCGTGTCGGGGCACGGGCTGGTGACGCGGCGCGAGATCGAGGTGGTGGAGCACGCGCCGATCGCGGGGCGCCCGACCTGGTCGGTCGACGCCACGCCGGCAACCGTGGCCCGCGTCGGCCTCACCGCTCTGCTCGAGGACGACCCGCCGGCCCTGATCGTGTCGGGCATCAATCGCGGCGAGAACGACGGCCTCGGCGCCTGGACCTCGGGCACCGTGGCGGTGGCGCGGGAGGGGGGCCTGGAGGACATTCCGGCGGTGGCGGTGTCGCTCCAGCTCGACTGGTCCGACCCCAGGCCCGACTTCGAGTCGGCGGCGCGCTGGGCCAAGCCGGTGATCGACGCGGTGCGCGACGAAGGGCTGCCGGCGGGGACCTACCTCAACGTCAACGTGCCGCTCGACCCGGCATCGGCCCGGGGGTACCGGGTGGCCCGCATGGGTCTCGACCGGTCGGAGGAGGCGCGTTACGTGCTCGTCCGGGCCGACTCCGATGGCAGGCGCTGGTACAAGAGTGTCTGGAAGCCGCCCCTGACGTCGGAGGCCGGGGGCGACACCCACGCCCTGCACGGCGGTTGGGTCGCCATCACGCCGCTCGGGCTCGACCAGACCGTGGACGTCGCGCTCCCGTTCCTGCTCCAGCTCGAGCTGCCGGCCCAACCACCAGCGGCGGAGGGCCTCCGCTGAGGCGTCGGCAGCGGCGCGCCCCGTCGAAACGGGGGAGGCATCCATTGGCGCTAACACGACCTGAGAGCAGGCTGTTCGAGTCCGAGTCCGAGCCCGTTACCCTTATCGATGCCGAGGATTCGGGTTCTTCTCAGCGATCGACCTCGCCGACGATGTCAGCATGGCTTCTCGAAGTCGAAGAACCTGACCCTCTCCCTCTCAGGAGCTGCATCGGATCGACAACGGCAACGGTGACGGGCTCGGGCTCGGGAAGGACAGAGAGCACCCAGCTGAGCCTGTCCGCACCTGCCGATTGGTCGCCAACACGCTCAAGCTAGTGCACATGCCGGCGCATGCGCTGAGCGCCCGCCCGCCGGACGACTCGACGCGGTGGGAAATGTGGGCTAGAGTTGACGCCCCTGCCGGGTCAGGGGGCGGCGTACGCAGAGGATTTTCGCGCGCTTCGCCGCAGGAGGAACCGAATGGGACGTCGGATTACCCGTAAGCAGCTCAAACAGGACGACGAGTTCGTCTCCGCGGGGGAGCTGGTCTTTCGTTGGATCGTCGACAACCTGAGGCCGCTGCTCGCCGGCATCGCGGCGCTCTGCCTGCTGGCTCTGGCGTGGTGGGGGGCGACGACCTGGCTGGGGGCGAGGGCCGACGAAGCATCGCTGCTGCTGAGCCGGGCGGTCGCCCAGTTCGAGGGCGATGATGCCATGGCCTCCGGGATCCCCAGCGGCGACATCGCGGCCGCCGAGACCGCTCTCGAGGAGGTCGTGGAGAGCTACGGCCGCACGGACCAGGCCGACATGGCGCGGCTCTACCTGGCACGGATCGCGCTCCAGCGCGGCGAGGTGGACGCGGCGCGGGCGACCTTCGTCGAGCTCGCCGGGCGCCACCCCGACAACCTCATCGGCCGCCTCGCGACCCTCGACTTGATCGATCTCCGCCTCGCCTCGGGGCAGGGCGCCGAGGTCGCGGCGGAGCTCGAGGCGATGGTGGTCGGCGACGCGCCCGCCCTGCCGCGCGACACCGCCCTGTACAAGCTCGGCGAGCTCTTCGCCGCCGAGGGCGAGCCGGACCGCGCCCGGCCCTATTTCGAGCGCCTGCTCGAGGAGTTTCCCGAGTCGCCCTACCAGATGAACGCCCGCCAGAAGCTCAGCGAGCTCGGCTAGCAGGCACCCGATGAGCTTCGTCGAGGCGATCGCGGCCAAGCGCGACGGCAGGGCTCTCGACCGCGACCAGGTGCGGGCCTTCGTGCGCGGCGCCTGCGACGACTCGCTGCCCCGAGAGCAGCTCGCGGCGATGCTGATGGCCATCTGCTGGAGAGGCCTGACCGATGAGGAGTCGCGCTGGCTGACCGAGGACATGCTGCACTCGGGGGAGGTCTGGGACCTGGCGGCCGCGCGCCCGGAGGTGGTCGACAAGCACTCCACCGGCGGCGTCGGGGACACCGTGTCGCTGATCCTGGCGCCGCTGCTGGCTTCAGTCGGGGTGCCGGTGGCGATGATGGCCGGCCGCGGTCTCGGCCATTCCCAGGGCACGCTCGACAAGCTCGACGCGATTGCCGGCTGGGACTCGAGCCGCGATCGCAGCGAGATGCTGGCCCTGGTCGACGACTGCGGCGCCGCGATCATCGCGCAGACGGCCGCGGTGGCGCCGGCCGACCGCACCCTGTACGCGCTGCGCGACATCACCGCCACCGTGGAGTCGCTGCCGCTGATCGTCGGCTCCATCATGTCGAAGAAGCTGGCGCTCGGCGCCGGCACGCTGGTGCTCGACGTCAAGTGGGGATCGGGCGCCTTCCGCAAGTCGGTCGCCGAGGCCGCCGAGCTCGCCCTGGCGCTGCGCCGGGTCGCCCGCGACACCGGCGTCCGCTGCGAGGCGGTGATCACCGATATGAACCAGACGCTCGGTCCGGCCCTGGGGACCGCCTGCGAGGTCCGGGAGGCGTTGGCGGTGCTCGGGGGCGGCGGCGACCGCCTGCTGCGGGAGGTGACGCTGCGGTTGTGCCGCGAAGCGATGAGCCTGCGCGGCTGGGACGCCGCCGATGCGGAGGCGGCGCTCGAGAGGGCGCTCTCCGACGGCTCGGCCGCAGCCGCCTGGGAGCGGATCGTGCGCGCCCACGGCGGCGATCCGGACCCGGATCGCCTGGCGCACCCTGTCGCCGAGCACGAGATTGCCGCGGAGGCGGCGGGTTACGTGATCTCCTGTGACGGCGAGGCCCTCGGCCGGGTCGCGGCGGCAGCCGGCGCCGGGCGGAGCCGGGTCGAGGAGCCTCTGGCCCACGGCGCCGGGATCCGGGTGCACGTGCGGATCGGCGATGCGGTCGAGCGGGGGCAGCCGCTCGCCACCCTCCTGGTGGGCGAGCGCGAGATCGACGTTCCGCGGATGGTCGAGCGCATCCGTTCGGCCTTCAAGCTCGGGCCCGACCCCGTCGAGCCGCTGCAGCTGATCGTCGGTACCGTCGACGAGATCTGAGGCCGGACGACGCGGCAGGCCCCGGCCCCTGCGTCTATACTGAAGGTCCGAGGTGGAGGTGAGATGACGCAGCGACAGAGGGCACTCGTGACCGGCGGCGCCGGCTTCCTGGGCTCGCACCTGTGCGGGCGACTGCTCGACGAGGGCCTCGAGGTCGTCTGCATGGACAATCTCATCACCGGCTCCCTCGACAACATCGAGAGCTACTTCGGCCGCGACGGCTTCACCTTCGTCCAGCACGACGTGACCAACTTCATCCACGTCCCGGGCGAGCTCGACTACATCCTCCACTTCGCCTCGCCGGCGTCCCCGATCGACTACCTCAAGCTGCCGATCCAGACCCTCAAGGTCGGCTCGCTCGGCACCCACAAGGCCCTCGGGCTGGCGAAGTCGAAGGGCGCCCGCTTCCTCCTCGCCTCGACCTCCGAGGTCTACGGCGACCCGCTGGTCCACCCACAGCCGGAGAACTACTGGGGCAACGTCAACCCGGTCGGCCCGCGCGGCGTCTACGACGAGGCCAAGCGCTTCGCCGAGGCCATCACCATGGCCTACCAGCGGCACCACCACGTCGACACGCGGATCGTCCGCATCTTCAACACCTACGGGCCGCGCATGCGGGCCGGCGACGGCCGGGTGGTGCCGACCTTCATCTGCCAGGCCCTCTCCGGCGAGCCGCTGACCGCCTTCGGCGACGGCTCCCAGACCCGCTCCTTCTGCTTCGTCGCCGACCTCATCGAGGGTATCTGGCGGCTGCTCAACTCGGACCACGCCGATCCCATGAACATCGGCAACCCGTCCGAGATGACGGTGCTCGAGTTCGCGCGCGAGATCATCCGCTTGACAGGTTCGAAGTCCGAGATCGTCTTCACGCCGCTGCCGGAGGACGACCCCAAGGTGCGCCAGCCGGACATCAGCCTCGCGCGCAGGGTCCTCGGCTGGGAGCCGAAGGTCTCTCTCGCCGACGGCCTCGAGGAGACCATCGCCTTCTTCGCGAAGTAGCGACCGCCCACCCAACCGCCGTCAGGGCGTTCAAATGTTCAAACGTCCGGCTCATCCGGAATTGCAGGTGATGCGGAAGTCGGTGAGAACCGCGTCCGGTCCCGCCTCCGAATGACAGTGGCAGTCTCAGTGGCAGTGGCAGTGGCAGCTTCAGTGGCAGTTTCAGTGGCAGAGGGCAACGTCCGTGGCAGCGTCCGTGGCAGCGAGCAGGCGGCGCGACCGCGGCATGGCCACCTCCGGGTCGTTCAGTTCGAGAGATAGCCGGTGGGGCAGCCGGAGTCAAGGGCAAGCCGGGCCCGGGGCCCGGTGCGAAGCACCCTTGACTCCGGCTGCCCCACCGGCATCAAGGAGAGGGCATGAACGACCCGGAGGTGGCCATGCTCGACGCCCTCACGACAACCGACCTCGTTGCCCACTCGAAAGCCCTGGAAGCTGCAGGCACTGCGATCAAGCTCGTGATAAGGGTGCCGGCCCCTCTCAAGTCGATCGCCGATCAGGTGATCCGCTCGGCGAGCTCCGTTCCCGCCAACCTCGCCGAGGGTCAGGGCCGGTCCGGACGGGATCGGCAGCACTTCTGGCGGATTGCCTACGCCTCGGCCAAGGAGGTGGACAGCCACCTCCGCCTGCTGGCTCACGCCGGGGTCGTGGATGGGCCCTGCACTGCCAACGTGCTGGCGACCTTCGACGAAGTGCGCGCCATGACCTGGCGGCTACTCAACCCGCGGGGATGAGCGGGTGAGTGCCCACGCGCCCGCCTGGACACTGTCGCTGTCCACTGCCGCTGCCACTGCTCCTACCCCCGTCTTTGTGTGGACCCGCAACGCCGCAGGTTCCGTGGGCGGGTGGGCGGAACGTTCTGACGTGGAACGTTCAAACGTTCAAACGATGAGACCGGGTGGGTGGGTGGAAATCCGAAATCCGAAATTCGAAATCCGAAATGGGTGGGCGGGCGGAACGTTCTAACGTTCTAACGTTCCAACGTTCGGCTCATCCGGGAATCCGTGAGGTGAGCGAGTGGATGAATGCCAATCGGAGTTGGAAGTACTCCATGTCTCTGAAGCCATAGGCTTGGCGTTTGAGGGTTTTGATTTTGTTGTTGAGGCCTTCGAGGGGACCGGTCGAGATCCGGTGTTCATACCAGGCGAGGATGGAGTGTTGGCAGCGTTGGAGGGTTTTCGCGAGCTGACGAAATGAACGGAGGCCGGTCGAATTGGCCTGATCAATCCACTGTCTGAGGAAACGCTTCGCGGATCCGGCGGAGGTGAAACTCCAGAGCGTTCGGAGCTGCTCCTTCAGCAGATACGCCTGGTAGAGCGGTCGATTGATCTCCATGAGTTCAGCGAGGATCGAATCCCCTTTGACCCCCAGATTTTCTCTGGCTCGCAGCAGGACAAATCGGAGCCCACGCCGGCAGCGGATCGTTTTCGGGATCTGAGCGGCCAGGTCCCGCTGTGCGGCGTCGATCGCGTTGTTGACCAGCTTCACAATATGGAAGGGATCGTAGACGATCGTGACGTTTGGAAAAACGGTTCTGATAGCGAGTGTGTAAGCAGGCCACATATCGACTGCGACCGCCTCGAGAGGAGCTCGAAGTCGTTTGAGACGATCCAGAAAAGGAAGCAGCGAGTCTCCGCTTCGTCCCTCCGCCGACCAAATTACCTGGCCTGAGTCCAGATCCAGCACCACGGTCAGGTAACGGTAGCCCTTACGGACGGCAAACTCGTCAATCGCAATGCGACGAACGTGTGACAGTGATCTCCTCCGGAGCTGTCGCCGGAGGTGGCCCTTGAAGATCTCCTTGACGCTGTCCCACCCCAGACCGACGATCTCCGAAACATCCTTGATCGTTGCCTTCTCACAGAGATAGGCCACGTACGAGGCGACAGACCGAATGTAACGTCGTCCGCCTTCGGCAAAGTCGATCGGCTCACGAAGCCTCTGACCACATCGTCTGCATAACTGCAGGTGACCGTGGAGCACTATCCGCTGGCGTCGCCGCCCAAGCGGCAATGCCACAAACTCCCGCTCAAACTGACCCTCCAGCGAAACCTCATGCCACCTCGCCCCGCATCCCCGACATCGCCGCCGATCGCGGCGAAGCCTCACATGGTGGTAAATCACTCCCCGCAGGTACTCGCACCGCAGATATCGATAGCCTCGTATCTGCATACTGTGGTAAAGAAAGCTCGTCGTCGCCATTCTGGCCCCCTTTCAGTTTTTCCCAAACCAAAGGTACAGCCATTGTGGCGGCGACTTCTGTCTCACCTCACCTTTTCCCGGATGAGCCAAACGTTCTAACGACGGCGCGCCAGCGCCTCATCCAGCCCCTCCTCGAACACCCTGCCCAGCTCCTCGAGGGATGCGAGGTCGGTGGGCTCGTTCTCCAGCAGCGGAACCTCGACCACGGGGTGGGAGGCGCCCACGAGGTCGCGCAGCTCGGCGACGCCCCGGTGGTCGCGGCGGCCGAGCCACTCGAGCAGCTGGCGTCCCTCGCGCGCGGTGTCGCGAGTCGGCGGCAGCTCGGGGTGGACGCGGTTGACGACGATAGGGCCCAGCGCGCAGCCGTCCTCGGCGAGGCGGCGCGCGAAGAAGAGGGTGTCGGCGACGCGGCCGCTGCCGGGGCCGCTGACCAGGACGAAGAGGGTGTCCGGCGAGCGCAGCAGCTTCTGCACCTCCAGCGCGCGCTTGCGGAAGCCCTCGTAGAGCGGCGCGAAGGCCTGGAAGAACTCGGCCATGTCGCGCAGCAGCTCGAGGCCGACCATGCGGTCGAGGAAGCTCTCGACGTTGCGGCCGAGGATCCCGAGCCTGGCGGTCGCCTTGAGCTTGCCGTCGGCGTCGAACCAGGGCTTGAGCGCGATGCGCAGGGCGCCGCTGTCGAGGAAGCTGACGATGCGCTCGGGAGCGCCCAGGAAATCGAGCGCCTGGCGCGTGGGCGGGGTGTCGAGGATGACGCGGTCCCAGCGGCCGGACGCCGCGACCTCGAACAGCCGCTCCGACGCCATGTACTCGAGCACCCCGGCGAGGTTGCCCGACAGCCGGTCGTAGAAGCGGTTGTCGAGGATCCGCCGCTTCGCCGCCTCGTCGGGCGCGTATCGGTCGATGAGCCGGTCGAAGGTGCGGCGCGGGTCGAGCAGGCTCGCGGCGAGGCGGCCGCGGGCCTCGAATGCGACGTCGGTCTCGGCCTCGCGCGCTTCATCGCCGACGCCGAGCGCGTCCTTGAGCCGCAGCGAGGGATCGAAGGTCATCACCAGGGTGTCGTCCCCGCGCTGCGCGGAGCGCAGGCCGAGCGCCGCCGCGAGGGTGGTCTTGCCGACCCCACCCGAGCCGACGACGATCGCCAGGGGCTTGCGTCGGGGGTCCGTCACTGCCCCTCCAGCGCCCGCGCCAGGTGCTCGCCCACCACCCCGACCAGGAGCGGCCCGGCGTCGACGGATTGCATGGGGATCTCGACCATCGGCCCGCGCCAACGCTCCTCGAGGCGCGCCAGCTCGTGCTCGTTGACCGCCCGGCGCCGCGCCCACAGACGGGTCGCGGCATCGTGTCCGGCGCGGGCGGGGAGGGGCGGATAGACGGCGTTGACGACCACGAGCTCGGGCTGCCGGCCGAGGCGCGCGTCCATCGCCTCGATCAGCTCAACCGACTCCAGCACCGGCATCTCTTCCGCCGTCGTCACCACCACCGAGCCGAAGCGCGTGCGGTCCTCGAGAAAGCCGGCGATCTCGGCCGCCATGGCGCCGATGGGCCCGCTGGAGATGACGTCCGAGACCAGCTGCGGGGCGGACATCCAGGCGATGCCGTGCCCCGAGGCCGGGGCGTCGAGAATCACCAGATCGGGCCGGCGCAGCGCGGGCGGGCCGTGTCCCTCGACCAGGCGCAGGGCGCGGCCGAAGACCGCGGTCTGCTTGAGCCCCGGGGCGCCTTCGGTAAAGTGGAGGTGGACGGGGCTCGCCAGGACCTTGCGCACCAGCGCTCCGACCTTGAGCTTTTCACGGACGAGGTCGTCGAGCAGGCGGCGCGGGTCGAGGTGCTGCAGGTAGAGCCTGGAGGCGGCCTCGACGATGTCCCCGCCCGACGGCTCCGTGTCGAGCAGCTGGTGGAGGTTCTCGCGCGGGTCGACTTCGATCAGCAGCACCGTGCGGCCGCGGTTGGCGAGGAGCGCGCCGAGGGCCGCGGAGATGGTGCTCTTGCCGACCCCGCCCTTGCCGGTCACGACGATCAGCTGCAGCTTCTCGAGGCGGCTCAGCAGACCCACGGCGGCTGCTCTCCCGGGAGCTCAGCGGCCATACATGGCCTCGATGAGGTGGCCGAATCGCTCCTCGATCACACGGCGTTTGACCTTCAGAGTCGGCGTCAGGTGGCCCTCGTCGACGCTCAGATTCGTCGGCAGGAGCCGGAACTTCTTGATCTGTTCGTACCGCGCGAGCGCACCGTTGAGCCCGTCGACGATCTCCTCGTAGAGACGCCGTACCTTCGGCAGCTCGACCAGGTCGTCGTGGCCGGCGAAGTCCAGCCCCGCGTCCGCGGCCCAGCGTTCGAGCGCCTCGAAGCTCGGCGAGATGAGGGCGGTGATGTAGGGGCGGTGGTCGCCTATCAATACCGCTGTTTCGATCAGGGGCGACCGGGCGAGCTGCGCCTCGAGGGGCTGCGGCGCCACGTTCTTGCCGCCGGCGGTGACGATGAGGTCCTTCTTGCGGTCGACGATCAGCAGGAAGCCGTCGTCGTCGATCTCGGCGATGTCACCGGTGCGGAAGAAGCCCTCGTCGTCGAAGGCCTCGGCCGTCGCCTGCGGTCTGTTCCAGTACCCCTGCATGACGCTCGCGCCGCGAACCAGCAGTTCGCCGTCCGGGGCGAGCCGCACCTCGAGGTTGTCGAGAGGCTTGCCGACCGTTCCCGGGCGCAGCATGCCGGGATCGGCGCCGTTGACTGCGATCACCGGCGAGGTCTCGGTCAGGCCGTAGCCCTCGACGACCGTGATCCCCACCGCGAGAAAGAACTCGTTGACCGGAAGCGGCAGCTCGGCGCCTCCGGACACGCAGAAGCGCACGCGGCCGCCGAGCCCTTCGCGGATCCGGGACAGCACCAGCCGGTCGGCGAGCTCCAGACGGGCCGCGAGCATGCCGTCGACGGGCCTGCCGGCGAGGCGCCGGAGGGCCGCCTGGCGCCCGATGTCGATCGCCCGACGGTAGAACGCGCGGCGGGTCGCCGGGGCCGTGGCGACGCGCTCGAGGACCGCCTCCCGGACCTTTTCGAAGAAGCGCGGCACGCCGGTGAAGAGGGTTGGCCGCACCTCGGCGATGACCTCCCCGACGTGGGTCATCGAACAGTAGGCCTTGGTCGTGGCGCGCCATATATAGATGTAGCCGACCATGCGTTCGAGCACGTGGCACAGGGGCAGGAACTCGAGAACGACGTCGTCGCGCCGGACCGGA
>DATIVB010000612.1:0-5990 GCA_035466375.1 Chondromyces sp. | reverse complement strand
CGACGATCAGCGCCGCCAGCTCGCGGGGCCGCTCCATGGGCACGAAGTGGGAGCAGCCTTCCATCTCGACCACCGTCGCCGACGGCAGCTCGCGGCGGATGCGGCGCGCTGCAGCGGGCCGGAAGGTGTCCGATCGCGCGCCCCGGACCACGAGGATGGGCATCGGCAGCCGGTGCAGCTCGCGCCACACGTCGGCCGGCGTGACCTCGAAGATCCTCGCCTCCCACGCCTTCGGGTAGCGGAGGGCAACCGAGCCCTCGCCGTTGCCGCTGAAGGCCGCCCGGACGTAGTCGTCCAGCGCCTTCGGAAGCCAGGTGGCGAAGACCGACTTGCCGGCGTACGACGAGCGCACCGTTTCGAGGTCCGGGAAGACTTCGCGCCGTCGTCTGGCACCGCGGATCAGCGGCAGCCGTCCGCCGAGCCCGAGCCCCTTGAAGAGCCCCCAGAACAGTGAGTGCGCACCGGTGAAGATGACCGGGTCGACCAGCACCAGTGCCGAGAACAGGGAGGGATCGCGGACCGCCGCCAGCACGCTGAGCACGCTGCCGAGGCTGTGGCCGGCGCCGATGCCGCCGCGCTCGTGACGCCGGTCGAGCTCGGCCCGCAGGTCGGCGGCGAGCGGCCGCCAGCTGTCGATGGCGCCGGGGTCGCTGCCCGGCCACAGCGGTCGGGCGGCCAGAGTGGCGACCCGGAAGCTGCGGCTGAGCTCGCCGAGCAACTGTCGGTAGGCCCCCGGCGGGAAGCCGTTGGCGTGCCCGAAGTGGAACAGGGTGCCGCGGCCTCCCCACTCGGTCCAGGCCTCAGGGGGCGGTGACGCGGGGATGCTCATCGGGGCTCACGCCGCGGTCGGTTGTCTCAGACCACGCCCAGCCGCCGGCCGACCGTGGCGAAGGCCTCGACAGCCCGGTCGAGGTGCTCGCGCTCGTGGGCGGCCGAGATCTGGACGCGGATCCGCGCCTTGCCCTCGGGTACCACGGGGAAGGAGAAGCCGATGACGTAGATCCCCTCCTCGAGCATGGCGTCGGCGACCTCGGTAGCGAGCCTGGCGTCGTACAGCATGACCGGCACGATGGCCGTTTCCCCCTCGAGCAGGTCGTAGCCCACCTTGGAGAGCTTGTCCCTGAAGTACCTCGTGTTGTCCATCAGCTTGTCGCGCAGGGCGGTGGTCGACGACAGCATGCGGAACACCTCGATGCCGGCGGCCGCGAGGGCCGGCGTCAGCGTGTTCGAGAAGAGGTACGGCCGCGAGCGCTGGCGCAGCAGGTCGATGATCTCCCGGCGCCCGGTGGTGTAGCCGCCGGATGCGCCGCCGAGCGCCTTGCCGAGGGTCGAGGTGATCACGTCCACGCGGCCCTGCACGCCGCAGTGCTCGGGGGTGCCGCGGCCGGTGCGCCCGATGTAGCCGGTGGCGTGCGAGTCGTCCACCATCACCATCGCGTCGTAGCGCTCGGCGAGGTCGCAGATGTCGCCGAGCTTCGCGATGTAACCGTCCATCGAGAAGACGCCGTCGGTGGCGATCAGCCGCCGTCGGTGGCCCTGCGTCTGCTTCAGGATCTCCTCGAGCTCTCCCATGTCGGAGTTGGCGTAGCGGAAACGCGCCGCCTTGCAGAGGCGGACGCCGTCGATGATCGAGGCGTGGTTGAGCTGGTCCGAGATGATGGCATCGTCCTCGCCGAGAATCGTCTCGAAGAGGCCCGCATTGGCGTCGAAGCAGGAGGAGTAGAGGATCGTGTCGTCGGTGCCGTTGAACTCACTGATCACGCGCTCGAGCTCCTTGTGGATGTCGAGCGTGCCGCAGATGAAGCGCACCGAGGCCATGCCGAAGCCGCGCTCCTCGAGGGCCTGCCTGGCGCGGGCGATGATGTCGGGGTTGTCGGCCAGGCCGAGGTAGTTGTTGGCGCAGAAGTTGATCACCTCGCCCTTCGGCACCCTGATCGCCGCACTCTGGGGCGACGAGATGACGCGCTCCTCCTTGAAGGTGCCCGCCGCCCGGATGGCTTCCAACTCCTCGCGATACCCGTCTCTGTAGCTCTCGAACATCGACGAACCTCCCAATACTCGAGAATCCCGATACCGGGCGGCCGCCGACGCAGAGCCCGGCGCAGGGCCCGTTGCCGTCAACTCTCCCGGAAGCTGGCCACGGCCGCATCCTCGTCGTCGAAGACCTCGAGCAGCGGCAGCAGCTGGGTGAGCTTGAGGGTGCGCTCGATCTGCGGCGCCGGCCGCAGCAGCTTGACCGACGAGCCGAAACGCCGGCCGAGCTTCCACCCCGAGACCACCTCGCCGATGCCCGAGCTGTCGACGATGGTGATCTCGCGCAGGTTGAGCAGGATCTTCTTCCAACCCTCGGCGATCAGCTCGTTCATCACGTCGCGGAGCAGCTCGTCGCCGACGCCCATCACCAGGCGCCCCTCGAGGTCGACGATGATGACGTCGTCCACGTGGCGTACATCGACTTTCATGGCGGGCATGATAACACCCACAATCCGGCCCGCCAGCGGCAATGCCGCCGGCGGGCCGGATTGCAGCTAGACCGGGTTGAGGCCGGCTTCGTCGGCGGGCTCGACCCGGTTGCGCCCGGCCTGCTTGGCCCGGTACAGGGCCGCGTCGGCGGTCCGCAGCAGCTCGACGCTGTCCAGAGCGTCGTCCGGGAAGCAGGCCACGCCGCCGCTGATGGTGACCTTGCCCAGCGGCTGGGTGCTGCCGCCCTCGAACGGGTACTCCTCGATCCGCTTGCGCACCATGCTCGCCGCGGTCATCGCCTGGCCCTTGGTCCGGCCCGGCATGACGAGCAGGAACTCTTCGCCGCCGAAGCGGCCGAAGACGTCGTCGGTGCGGACCGTGTCCTTCACCAGCTGCGCCAGCTTTCTCAGCAGGCGGTCGCCCGCGAGGTGGCCGTTGGTGTCGTTGTAGATCTTGAAGTTGTCGAGATCGAAAATGAAGACCGACGCCTTGCCGCTCTTCTTGCGGGCGTCGATGATGGCCATCTGCAGGCGCTTGAGGAGGGCCCCCTTGTTGAAGATCTTGGTCAGCTTGTCGACTTCGGCCTCGACCTCCTTCGCCCGATAGGCCTCGACGTTCTTCCAGGTCAGGGCGCCGATCCGGCCGAGCATCTCCAGCACTTCTCGCTCGGTGTCGTGGTGACGCTCGGGGCGCGAGATCGCGAGCACGCCGAGCGTCTCCTCGCCCGCCACCATCGGCGCCACGATGTCCCACGCGGGCTCGGCGGTCACCCGCGAACGCTCGTAGCTCCACAGCTGGTCCTCGTCGAAGTCCTTGCGCACCATCACCTGCTGACGTTTGGCGACGATGCCGACCTGGCCCTCGCCGAAACGGAACTCCATGCCGTCCCTGAGGCTGCCGCGCGTCGAGTGCAGCGCCGCCACCGACAACCGCGCGTTATCCGGGGACTCGCCGTCCGGAGGGTCCCGCTTGACCAGCACGGCGGCGACCTCGGGACGGTAGATCTGGACGATGGCCCTGAGCAGCACGCCGGGGATCATCCGCACCTGGCGTTCGGCGTGCATCTCGCCCAACAGTGCGGAGAACACGTTGAAGAACTCGAGCATGAAGCTGAGGTCCTGCTCGAGCCGCCGGAACTTCCGCGACGACGCGTCGCGGACCTCCCTCGCCTCGTCCTCGGCCGCCCGGCGGGCCACCGACGAGCGGTGCAGTGTCACCAGCAGCGCCACCAGGAGAAGGCACAGCGACGGCACGGCGATCGCTGCCATCACCGCCAGGGGCGGCCACTGGGAAAACTGGCTCACACTCGCGACTCCAACTCGAACCGGGCGTTCACTCGCGCCGAAAACACTGACGGGTCGGCATTGAGGCTCTCAACCCTCCAATTGTACACCGGTCCGCGAACCGGACCGCGCACCGTGAAAGCCGCATCGCAGCGGACGGCCATCGACCATCCCGGTCAGCCGCCGGCCGGAACGCGCACCAGCAGGGTCAGCTCCTGCGCCGGCGCGGGCCGCGGGTCGTCGATGACGCCGGTGACGGCGTTGTCCGACACCAGCCACAGGGCGCCGTCATCGGCGAAGGCGATGCCCTCGACATTGTTCCCCCAGCCCTGGAGTCGCAGCGAGCGCAGGGTCTCGGTGAGATCGAGGACGACCGTCGCGTCGCCTGTCAGCTGGTCGATCGTCACCACCTCGTAACGCTCGCCCGGAAACTGGCTCCGCAACCCGATGAGGGTGCTCCCCCACCACGCCAGCCCGGTCAGGCGCCAGGCGCAGTCCTCGAGCTCGATGTTGACCGGCCGGCCGCGCAGAACCAGCGAGTCGTCGAGGCGGCGGAGGCGGAACAGCGTCGACACGCAGCCGCCGCCCGGTGCGCTGCTCCGCTCCAGAAGCAGCAGCACGTCCCCGGTTCGCGGATCCACCTCGATACCCTCGAACCCGATCTTGCCGCCCCGCACGGTCACCCCCCGGAGCTTCAGCTCGCGAACCGGCAACCGCCTGTCTGGGCGCGCGCCATCATCTGCAGCGGCCTCCCGCACCGACTCCAGAGAGACCTGGTAGACGGCGGCGTGAGCCTCGTCGCACAGCAGCAGCTCGCGCTGGGACAGCGCGACGCCTTCGAGCTCGACGTGGGGCGGCAGGGCGAGCCGCACCACCCGGGCTTCAGGGTCGGGCGCGGCGTCCATCACCAGCAGGCGTGCGTACTTCTCCGCCGCCACGTACAGCCGGCCGTCCGCTGCCGCCAGGCCCGAGGCCTCGAGGGCCTTGTCCTGGCAGAACGCCGGATCGTCGGCCCGCCACCTGATGACCTCTGCCCGCTCGGGGTCCCAACCCGGCAGGGCCGGCTGGGCGGAGTCGTCGGTCAAAGACCGGCATCCGAGGGCCGTTCCTGCAAGCAGCAGCGCCGTGACGCCGACGCGGCTGCAGAGGGCTCCCGCCCCGTCAGAAAATGCCATCGCCGCGCCTTTCCGGCCGCGCCCCCGAGATGTCGGGGAACAGCCCGAGCAGCCCGGAGCGAGACGCGGCGCACACACCGCGCTCGGTGATCAGACCGGTCACCAGGCGGGCCGGCGTCACGTCGAAGGCGTCGTTGCGCGCGGCGCACCCCACCGGAGCGATCTCCACTTCGAGCAGCCGACCGTCGTCGGATCGGCCCAGGACCCGCGTCAGCTCGTCGCCGGAGCGCAGCTCGATCGGAACTCCCGAGATCCCGTCTTCGAGCTCCCAGTCAATGGTGGTCGAGGGTAGGGCGACGTAGAACGGCACCCCGCAGTCCTGCGCCGCGAGCGCCTTGAGGTAGGTGCCGATCTTGTTGGCGACGTCGCCCGTCGCGGTCGTGCGGTCGGTGCCGACCAGGCAGATGTCGACCAGGCTCCGCTGCATCAGGTGTCCGCCGGCGTTGTCGGCGATCAGGGTGTGGGGCACGCCGTGGGCGCCGAGCTCGAAGGCGGTCAGCGCCGCACCCTGGTTGCGCGGCCGGGTCTCGTCCACCCACACGTGGATCGGCACGCCCTCGTCGTGGGCCATGTAGACCGGTGCCAGGGCGGTGCCCCAGTCCACGGTCGCCAGCCAGCCAGCATTGCAGTGGGTCAGGACATGCACGGGCTCCCCGCCCTTGCGCCCGGCGATCTCGCGCAGCAGCTGCAGGCCGTGCCCGCCGATACCACGGCAGATGGCGACGTCGTCGTCGCAGAGCTGCGCCGCGCACGACCATGCCGCGGCCGCACGCTCGGCCGCCGGAAGCGGCGCCACCGCCGCCGCGATCGAGCGCAGGGCCCCGCGGAGGTTGACCGCGGTCGGCCGGGTCGCGGCGAGCAACGCGCTCGCGGCCTCGAGGTTCTCGTCCGAGGGGTCGGACTCGAGGGCCAGGCACATGCCGTACGCGGCGGTGGCGCCGATCAACGGGGCGCCGCGCACCTGCATCGAACTGATGGCTGCCGCTGCCGCCTCGGCGGACTCGAGGCGCACGATCTCGAAACGGTGCGGCAGCAGCGTCTGGTCGATGACCTCCACCGCGCCGCCGTC
>DATIVB010000611.1:0-6548 GCA_035466375.1 Chondromyces sp. | reverse complement strand
ATCGGCTACCCCATGTACGCCTGGGGGATGGTCATGGTGCAGGCCTTCAACGGGGCCGGCGACACCTACACGCCGACTGTCATCAACTTCTGCTGCTACTGGCTCTTCCAGCTGCCGCTGGCGTGGGTGCTCGCGCACCGGCTCGGCCTCGGGCCGGTCGGGGTCTTCGCCGCCATCACCACCGCCGAGTCGCTCATCGCCGTGGTCGGCATCGCGGTCTTCCGCCGCGGACGCTGGAAGCAGCGCCAGGTGTGAGGCGGTCGGAGGGCCCGGCTTGACAGGCGCCGCGGCGCGGTCTAAGGTGTCGCGCGAACTGACCGACCGGTCGGTCGGAATATTGGAGCGAGCCATGGATACCGAAACCTCAGATCGAGGCGACAAGCGCCCCCGCCTGGTCCGGGCGGCCTCTGAGGTCTTCGCCGAGAAGGGCTACGCCTCGACCCGCGTCGCCGACATCGCCGCCCGCGCAGGGGTCGGCAAGGGAACGGTCTACGAGTACTTCTCCTCGAAGGAGGCGCTCCTGTTCGCGGTCTTCGAGTCCATCAACGAGGACATCACCGCGCGCATGAACGCCGTTCTCGCCGATGAGCGCTCCGCCCGGGAACAGCTCGCCAACCTCCTTCGTCTCGGCGCCGAGATCATCGCCGAGCAGGTCGATCTGCAGCCGGTGGTCCTGGATTTCTGGGCGGCTTCGCGCGGAAGCGCCTTCGAGGCGCAACACCACACCGCCGTCGTTGCCAGCTACACCTCGTATCGGGACCGAATTGCGGATTTCATCCGCAGCGGTCAGCGGCGGGGTGAGTTTCGGGAGGAAGTCGACGTCGACGCATTGGCAGTCCTGGTGGTCGCCACGATGGACGGCCTCGGCATCCAGCTCTACTTCGACAACTCGCTCGAACCGCAGCGGGCGACCGAGGCGTTCGGTCAGCTGCTGTACGAGGGACTGAGGACGGAATCCGCATGAAGCCCACGAACCACGAAGCCGCTGCACCCGTATCACCATCCCGGTGGAGGTTGCTCATGGGTTGGAATTCCCCGCGAGTGCTGCTCGCGATGCTCGTTTTCTCAGTCGCGTCGGCGCCGCAACAGATCCAGGCGCGCGAGCCGGCACCGGCGACGCTTCAGGAGCTGGTGCGGCAGGCGGTCAGGACCCACGAGGCGGTGCAGCTCGCCGACAGCCGCGTCCGCCGCGCCGATGCCGACATCGCCCTCACCTCGTCCGCGCTCCTGCCCCGCCTCGAGCTCAACGGCGCCTACACCTTCTACGCCGACGAGCAGGTGATCGAGCTCTCCGAGGGCGAGAGCTTCGTGATCCGGCCGGCCCAGGACTGGAGCGGCAGCGTCGACCTGCGTCAGACCCTGTTCTACGGTCTCCGCGACTGGCGGGCCCGCGACATCGCCCGGCTCAACCGCGACATCGCCGAGCTCGATCGCGTCACCACCGTCAACGAGCTCAGCCTGCAGGTGGCACGGGCCTTCTACGATGCGGTGGCCCTCGGCGAGTGGGTCGAGGTCCGCACGATCGTCCTCGAGCAGAGCCAGAATCAGCTCGCGGTCGCCGAGCGGCGCTACGAGGTCGGCGAGATCGCCATCGCCGACGTCGCCCGTTGGCGGGCCGAGGTGGCGGCCGCGCGGCAGGAGCTGGTGGTGGCCGAGGGCGACGCGGAGCTGGCCCACAACCGCCTGCGGCGCCTGGTGGGGATCGAGGAGCTCGGAGAGCTGGTGGCGCCGGGCGCCATTCCGGTCCCCGAAGGGGCGGAGGACGCGCTCTTGGCGCAGGCCCTCGAGCAGCGCCTCGAGGTGCAGACGCTGACCCATCAGCTCGAGGCCGCCGGGCTCTACGTCAAGGTCGAACGCGGCGGCTGGTACCCCGAGCTCGAGGCCGCGGCCCAGTACTTCCAACAGAAGGCCGGCTTCCCCGCCAACGACTGGATGTCGTTGTCGCTGATGCTCACGGTCCCGATCTACGATGGCGGGCTCACCAAGGCCAGGGTCGCCAAGGCCAAGGAGGACCTGCGCGAGGTCGAGCTGCTGCAGCAGACGGTCCACCGCAGCATCGCCGACGAGGTGGACTCGGCATACCTCCGATACCGCGCCGCACGTGCGGTCCTCGATGCCGCCGTCGAGCGCAACGAGGCCTCGCGACTGGCCTACCGCCAGGTGGAGCGGGCCTTTCGGGTCGGCGAGGCCTCGACCACCGATCTGCTCGTGGCCACCACCGAAGCTTCCGACGCCGAGACCGCCCAGATCGTCGCCCGCGCCCAGCGCGAGTTCCAGGCGATTTCGCTGCGCTACGCCGTGGGGCTGCCGCCGCTCCCCGACCTCGACTCCCGCTCGATGATCGACGACACCCAGGAGTGAAGACGATGACAACGAACCGACACCGCGTGGCGATCTTCTGTCTGCTGCCGCTCGCAGCCCTTCTCTCCGGCTGCCACGGCGGCGAAAGCGACGTACTGGCGACAACGACCGACGAGGCCCTCGCCCCGCGAGAGGTGCGCCTGATCGGCCCGGAGGCGCGCGAGGAGCGGCCGTCGATCGAGCTGGTCGGCGAGATCCGCGCCTTCGACAGCGTCATCGTCTCCTCCGAGGTGGCGGGCATCGTCGACCGGGTGCTGGTGGAGGTCGGCGATCGCGTGGCGGCCGGCCAGGCACTCGCCGAGGTCGATCGCTCGACCTACCGCATCTACCTCGATCAGGCCGAGGCCAACCTCGCCGCGGCCCGGGCCGACTTCGCCCTCACCGACAAGGAGCTCGAGCGCAAGCGCGACCTGCGCTCCGACGAGACCATCTCCCAGGCCGCCTTCGACCAGGCCAGCGCGGCGCGCGACCAGGCGGCGGCGCGGGTGGCCGCGGCCGAAGCGGCGCTCGCCTTCGCGCAGCGCAACTTCGACCGCAGCGTGGTGCGGGCGCCCGCCGCCGGGGCGATCACCCAGCGCTTCGCGACCGGGGGGCAGTGGGCCGAGGTGGGCGTCGGGCTCTTCGAGCTCGCAGTCGGCGGCAAGGTCAAGGTTGCGGCGCGCGTGCCCGAGGCGTGGGCGCCACGGCTCGCGGGCCTCGAGTCATTCAGCTTCCGGGTCGGCGCCGGCGGCACGACCCACACGGCGAAGATCTACAGCGTGGAGCCGGCGGTCGAGGGCGCCAGCCGCTCGTTCGAGATCGTCGGCACTGCGGCCGCCGAAGGCTCGATGAAACCGGGCATGTTCGCGACCGTGAATCTGACCGCGCCCGCCGCCGCCACCTCGCTGTGGCTGCCGGCCTCCGCCGTCGCAACCTCCGACCTGCCGCAGGTCTACATGGTCGAGGACGGAATCATCGCCTTCCGCAAGGTCCAGATCGGTCGCCGGGCCGACGGTTCGATCGAGATCGTCGACGGACTCACCGCGGACGAGCGTGTGGTGGCGGACGTCTCCGGCCTCACCCGCGGTATCCCAGTCACCGTCATCGAGTAAGTCCCATGAAAACACCCCTCTGTTTCAATTCTCGACCTCGGGCTTTTGAAGCCCGAGGTCGAGAATTGAAGTGAATGCGAGCGAGGCGAGCATGAACCTGTATGACATCGCGATCCGCCGCCCGGTCTTCACCTTCATGCTGATGGTGGCGCTGGTGGTCTTCGGCATCCTCGGCTACCAGACCCTGCCCATCAACCTGCTGCCGTCGCTCGACATCCCGGTGGTGACCGTCACCACGATCCTGCCCGGCGCCTCGCCGGAGGTCATGGAGTCGGACGTCACCGACGTCATCGAGGCCGGGGTCAACACGATCGAGGGCATCAAACAGCTGACGTCCTTCTCCGGCCAGGGCGTGTCGCAGGTGACCATCACCTTCACCCTGGAGCGCGACATCGACATCGCTGCCCAGGACGTGCGCGACAAGGTCTCGGGTGCGGTCGGAGATCTGCCGCTCGACGCCGAGCCGCCGATCGTCCAGAAGTTCGACATCAACTCACAGCCCATGCTGTGGATGGCGCTCGCCGGACTCGACGCCCGCGAGCTGTCGGACTACGCGGACCAGGTCGTCAAGCCCAGGCTGCAGGCCGTCGAGGGCGTCGGCAGCGTCTTCGTCGCCGGTTTCCGCGAGCCGATGATGCGGCTGTGGATCGACCGCGACCGCCTCGCCGCCCACCGGCTGGCGGTCAACGACGTGATCACGGCACTCGGGCGCGAAAACCTCGAGCTGCCCGGCGGCTTCATCGAAGGTCCGATGACCGAGCTCGCGGTGCGCAACATGGGCCTCTTCGAGGATGTCGACGACTTCAACGACCTCATCGTCGCCACCGTCGACGGCCGGCCCATCCGGCTGTCCGACGTCGGCTTCGCCCAGCTCGGCATCTCCGACGAGCGCGGCCTCGGGCGCTACAACCTGACGCCGACCCTCGGCCTCGGCATCGCGCCCCGGGCCGGCGCCAACCTGGTCGATGTCAACCGCGGCGCCCGCGAGCGAATGGCCGAGCTGGCCAATGACTTCCCCGAGGGTCTCTACTACGACATCGCCTTCGACGGCGCCGAGTACGTCGAGAAGTCGATCGAGAACGTCCAGGTGGACATCGTCTACGGTGCGGTGTTGGCGATCCTGGTGGTGTTCGTGTTCCTGCGCTCGTGGCGCTCCACCTTCATCGTCTCGCTCGCGATCCCGACCTCGCTCGTCGCCACCTTCGGCTTCATGCGCATCTTCGGCTTCTCGCTCAACAACCTCACTACCCTCGCGCTCGCGCTTTCCGTCGGCGTCGTCATCGACGATGCGATCATCGTGCTCGAGAACATCTACCGCCACCAGGAGGAGGGCGACGAGCCCTTCGCCGCGGCCCACAACGGCACCCGCGAGATCGCGCTCGCCGCCATGGCGGCGACGTTCTCGATCGCCGCCGTGTTCATTCCGGTTGCCTACATGAGGGGCATGATCGGCCAGTTCCTCTTCGAGTTCGGGATCTCGGTGGCGGCGGCGATCCTGATCTCGCTCTTCGTCGCCCTCACCCTGACGCCCATGCTGTGCGCGCGCATCCTCAGGGTCAGGCCCCGGCACGGGCGCCTCTACGAGGTCCTCGAGGGCGGGTTCAAGCGGCTCGAGAGCTCCTACGCCAAGGGCCTCGACTGGGTGCTGCGCCACAAGATCACCACCCTCGCCACGGCCTCGCTGCTCTTCGTCGCGAGCCTCGGGCTGGTGCCCTTCATCGGCGCCGAGTTCGCGCCCGGCGAGGACATGTCCTCCTTCATGATCATGATGGAGGCGCCGGTCGGCACCTCCCTGGAATCCATGGACCGCCGTATGCAGGAGGTGGAGCGCATCGTCCTCTCGCAGCCCGAGATCCGCTCGGGTTTCGCGGCTGTCGACATGGAGGAGCGCGGCCAGGTGAACTCCGGCATCATGTTCCTGCGCATGTTCAAGCCCCATGAGCGCGAGGCCACGCAGTCCGAGGTGGTGCAGCGCCTGCGGCGCGAGCTCACGGCGGTCGAGGGCCTGCGATCCTTCGTCATCGAGTTCAGCTTCTACAACGTCGCCGGTGAGGGCGGCGAGAAAGCCCTCGCCTACTCGATCCGCGGCCCCGAGCTCGACGTGCTCGACCGCGTCAGCCGCCGCGTGGTGGAGCGCCTGCAGAACGAGCCGGGCTTCGTCGATGTCGACACCAACCTCGACCTCGAGCAGCCGCAGCTCTTCGTCACCGTCGACCGCGAGCGCGCGGCCGACCTCGGCCTCGACGCCGCGACCATCTTCGACACCGTCTACGCCCTCATCGCCGGCCGCGAGATCGGCTCCTTCACCGACCAGGGTAAGCGCTACGACGTGCGCATCAAGGTCCACCCCTCGCAGGCGAAGGAACCCGAGGACATCGGCCGCCTGCAGGTGCGCACCCCGTCGGGGGAGATGGTGCGCCTCGATTCGGTGGTCAACATCCGCCACGGGGTCGGGCCGATCAGCATCAACCGCACCGACCGCGAACGCTCGGTGCTGCTGACCGCCAACCTCGAGGGTGTGCCGCTCAACCGGGCGCTCGAGACCGTCGACCGGATCCTCGCCGAGGAGCTTCCGGAGGGCTACCGCGCCCGGCCCACCGGCCAGGCCCAGGAGTTCGCCGAGTCCATGAACTCGCTCCTCTTCGCCCTCGGCCTCGCGGTGCTCATCGTCTACATGCTGCTGGCGAGCCAGTTCGACTCGCTGCTCCACCCCTTCACCATCATGCTGGCGCTGCCGCCGGCGATGATCGGCGCCCTGCTGGCGCTTTTCCTCACCGGCTACACCATCAACATCATGTCGGTGATCGGCGTCATCCTGCTCTTCGGCCTGGTGACCAAGAACTCGATTTTGCTCGTCGACCTCACCATCCAGAAGCAGGAGACCGGGCTCGACCGCGAGGCCGCCCTACGCCTCGCCTGCCCGATCCGTCTGCGGCCCATTCTCATGACCGCGATCTCGATGATCTTCGGCGTCCTGCCGGTGGCGCTGGCGATCGGCGAGGGCGCCGAGGCGCGCGCCCCGATGGGCGTCGCCACCGCCGGCGGCATGATGACCTCGACCATCCTCACCCTGTTCGTGGTGCCGGTGGTCTACAC
>DATIVB010000610.1:0-1611 GCA_035466375.1 Chondromyces sp. | reverse complement strand
GGCTTGCGTGGGTCGAGGGCTGGGGCATGGCGGCGGGCGCCGCCGGCTACGTGTTTCGGCCGCGCGAGGCGTCGGGCGTCGCCGAGGCCCTCGAGGCCGCGCGTGCGGCGGGCGTCCCGGTGGCGCTGCGCGGCGCCGGCTGCTCCTACGGCGACGCCGCCCTGCGCGCCGAGTCGGTGGTGCTCGACTGCTCGGGGCTCGACCGCGTGCTGCGCTGGGACCCGAGCTCGGGGATCATCGACGTCGAGCCGGGGATCAGCCTGGGGGCGCTGTGGCGGATGACCATCGGCGACGGCTGGTGGCCGCCGGTGGTGACCGGCACCATGGAGCCCACGGTCGGCGGCGCGCTGGCCATGAATGTGCACGGCAAGAACAACTGGCCCCGCGGCACCTTCGGCGAGCACTGCATCGAGCTCGACCTCGCGACGCCGGGCGGCGAGGCGCGCACCATCTCGCCCGACCGCGACCCCGAGCTCTTCCACGCGGTGGTGGGCTCCTTCGGCCAGCTCGGCATCATCACCCGCGCCCGCCTGCAGCTGAAGAAGGTGCACTCGGGCCTGCTCGAGGTGCGGGCGGTGGCGGCGCCCGACCTCGAGACCATGCTGCGCCTGACCGACGAGGCCAAGGACCGCTGGGAGTACGTGGTCGGCTGGATCGACGCCTTCGCCCGCGGTCGCAGCCTCGGTCGCGGCCTGCTGCACTTCGCCCGCCACCTCGAGCCCGGCGAGGAGAAGGAGCCGGCCCCGAGCCTCGCCCCCGAGGCCCAGGACCTGCCCTCGCGGATCGCCGGCGTCGTCCCCAAGTCGCTGATGTGGCGCCTGCTGAAGCCCTTCACCAACCGCCCCGGGATGCAGGCCATCAACCTCGCCAAGTACCTCACCGGCAGCACCGTCGGCAACGGCGCCACCTACCGCCAGTCGCTGGCCGCCTTCTCCTTCCTGCTCGACTACGTGCCCGACTGGAAGAAGGTCTACCTGCCCGGCGGCCTCATCCAGCACCAGAGCTTCGTGCCCTTCGAGCGCGCAGAAGAGGTCTTCCGCAACCAGCTCGAGGTCTGCCTCGAGTGCGGCATGCCGTCGTTCCTGGCGGTGCTCAAACGCCACCGCCCCGACCCCTTCCTGATGAGCCACGGTGTTGACGGCTTCTCCCTCGCCCTCGACTTCCCGGTGCCCCGCAGGCGGCGGGACGAGCTGTGGGCCATGGTCCGCGAGCTCGCCGGCCCGGTAGTCGACGCCGGCGGCCGCTTCTACCCGGCGAAGGACGCCGTCCTGCCGTCCGAGCTCTACCGCCGTACCTTCGCTGACGGCCAGCTGCAGCGCTTCGCCGCGCTGAAGGCCGAGCTCGACCCCGACGGGCTGTTGCGCACCGGCCTCGCCGACCGGCTGCTGTGGGATCAATGACGGCGAGCGCACCCGCCCGACGGCGGCGCCGCGTCGCCGGCGCGCTGCTGCTGGCGTTCGCCGCCGCCGCGGCCGGGGCGGCCGACCGCGACCGGCTGCTGTATCGTGCCGAGACCTTCGAGGGCGCCGTCCTTGCGAGCGGCAACCCCGACACCCCCTTCAACCCGGCGTCGCTGATCAAGGTCGGGACGTCGTTGTGGGCGCTCGAGCG
>DATIVB010000609.1:0-7575 GCA_035466375.1 Chondromyces sp. | reverse complement strand
TTCCCCCCGACTTCGACCCCGCCGATCTGCGCCCGCCCGCGCGCTGGGAGCTCCTGCGCGAGACGCGGGTTGTACTCGAGTACGTGGGCCTGAAGCTCGAGCTTCGGCGGCTGATCGCCTCGGCGCCGCGCGGCGACGGCGAGCCGGTCGTGGTCGTCCCGGGCTTCGCCACCGACGACTCGTGGACGGCACGGCTGCGGGGGTTCCTGGTGGGGATCGGCTACGACGCCGTGGGCTGGGGCCTCGGCCGCAACCTCGGCAATGTGCAGAAGCTGGTCCCGGTGGTGATCGAAAAGACCGAGCATGAGGCCGCTCGATGCGGAGCGAAGGTGCAGCTGATCGGCTGGAGCCTCGGCGGCTACCTGGTCCGCGAGGCGGCCCGTGAGCGCCCCGATCTGGTGGACCGGGTCATCACCCTCGGCGCACCCGTGGTCGGAGGGCCGACCTACACCGCGTCGGCCCCGATGTACCGCCGCAAGGGATACGACCTCGGGGCGATCGAGGCGGCCGTTCTCGAGCGCGAGCGGCTCCCGATCACGGTGCCGGTCTTCGCGGTGTTCAGCCGCTCGGACGGGGTGGTCGCCTGGCGCGCCTGCATCGACCGCTTCGCCAACCCTCGGGTCGAGCACCACGAGGTGCTCGCGAGCCACCTCGGGATGGTCAACTCGCCGCGCGTTTTCGAGCGCGTTGCCGAGCTGCTGGCGCAACCGATTTGAGTGAGCTGTAACCTGACGCGAGGCTGCAACACAGAACACCGAAGGAGTGCACCATGTCTGACTACTACAAGGCCGAGCACCTGCCGAGCTTCGGCTCCATCGCCGAGGGCGAGCCCGAGCTGGCGCGCAAGTTCTTCGACTACTACGGTGCGGTGTTCGCCGACGGCGCGCTGTCGGCGCGGGAGAAAGCGCTGATCGCCCTCGCGGTCGCGCACGCGGTGCAGTGCCCCTACTGCATCGATGCCTACACCCAGGAGAGCCTGGGTAAGGGCGCCGACCTCGAGCAGATGACCGAGGCGGTGCACGTGGCAGTGGCGATTCGCGGCGGCGCGTCACTGGTCCACGGCGTACAGATGCTCGAGCACGCCCGAAAGGCCTCGATGTGAGTCGGCCGATGCAGGATCTGAAGCATCTGCCGCCGCCGCCTCCGGCCGGCCGGCCGCACCCGCAGCCGGACCTCGGCGACCGGCCGCGCCTCACCACGCTCGCCGCGCGGCGCCTGCCGCTCGCCGATCCGCGGCAGCAGATCGCCACCCTCGACGCGCTCGACCTGAGGGCCGGCCCGCACGGCGGCGACTTCGAAGCGGCCCTCGCGGCCGCCGGCCGGCAGGGCCTCGAGCCGGCCGCCCTCGAGATCTTCCAGATCAACCTCGGCAAGCTCTGCAACATGACGTGCCGCCACTGCCACGTCGACGCCGGCCCCGACCGCACCGACGCGGTGATGGACCGTGCCACCGCCGAGGACTGCCTGCGCGCCCTCGACCGCACCGCGGCTGACACCGTCGACCTTACCGGCGGCGCGCCGGAGCTCAATCCGAGCTTCCGCTGGCTGATTGACCAGGCGGTGGGGCGCGGCAAGCGGGTGATCGACCGCTGCAACCTGACCGTGCTGCTGATCCCCGGCCAGCGCGACCTGCCGGCGTTCCTCGCCGAGCGCGGCGTCGAGCTCGTGTGCTCGCTGCCCCACGTGCGCCGCCGCAACACTGACGCCCAGCGCGGCGGCGGCACCTACGAGAGATCCCTCAAGGCACTGCGGCTGCTGAACGAGCAGGGCTACGGGCAGGGCGACCCGCGACGGGTGCTGACCCTGGTGACCAACCCGACCGGGGCCTACCTGCCGGCTGGCCAGGGCTCCCTGGAACGCGAGTGGAAGGACTCGCTCGCGCGCGAGCACGGCCTGGCTTTCGACCGCCTCATCGCGCTCAACAACCTGCCGATCGCCCGCTTCCTCGAGTGGCTGGAGGCGAGCGGCAACCTGCAGTCCTATATGGAGCTCCTCGTCAACGCCTTCAACCCGGCCACCGTCGGCGGCCTGATGTGCCGCAACACGATCTCGGTGTCGTGGGAAGGCCGGGTCTTCGACTGCGACTTCAACCAGATGCTCGAGCTCGGCGTTCAAGGCGCGGGCGGCGGCACGCTGCACATCCGCGACTTCGACCCCGAGCGCTGGGCCGCGCGGCGGATCCTCACCGGCCGCCACTGCTTCGGCTGCACGGCCGGCGCCGGCAGCTCGTGCGGCGGCTGCCTGGTCGAAGACCCCGTGGGCGGCTGAGGTGGGATCCGTGAGCCGCCCGCAGGAACGGGACGGGGCCGGCAGCCGGCAGACGCAAAACGGTTCAGACCCCGACCTGCCGCCGGAGGACCTCGCCCGTGCCGCCGGCCGCCCCTGGCTGCGGCCCCTGCTGCTGGTCGTCTTGCTGCTGGCGATGCTGGTGACGGGCAGGATCCTCGGCCTCGGCGATCGACTCGACGACCTGCGTTCCTGGATCCTCGGCCTCGGGCCCTGGGGCCCGTTGGTCTTCATCGCGATCTACGCGATCGCGGTGGTGGCGGCGATTCCGGGATCGGTCCTGACGATCGCCGCCGGCGCCATGTTCGGCTCGCTTCTCGGCGTCGCGGTGGTGAGCGTCGCCTCGACCCTCGGTGCGGCGATGGCCTTCGCGGTGGCGCGCTGGTTCGCCCGCGACTCGGTCGCGCGGTGGCTCGAAAACAACGAGAAGTTCACCAAGCTCGACCGCATGACCAGCCGGCACGGCGCGATCGTCGTGGCCATCACCCGGCTGGTGCCGCTCTTTCCCTTCACCCTGCTCAACTACGGTTTCGGCCTGACCGGGGTCGGCTTCCGCACCTACGTCCTGTGGTCGTGGCTGTGCATGCTGCCCGGCACGGTGCTCTACGTGGTCGGCGCCGATGCCGTCACCCGCGGTCTTGCCGAAGGCCGGGTGCCGTGGGTGCTGGTGGTTATCTTGGCCGTGACCGCCGTTGCCCTGGCCCTCATCGTGCGCCGGGTACGCCGCGCCCTCACGGACGACCCGGACTCCCGCGACGAGCAAGGAGGCACCGGTGAACGCACTCGCTGAACTCACCCCGCTCGACGAGCACAACCGCAAGCTGATCGCCAACGTCCACCCGCCCGACTGGGTCAACCCGGAGCCGGAGGGGCGCTACAACCTGGTGGTCATCGGCGCCGGCACCGCCGGCCTGGTGGCCGCCGCTGGCGCCGCCGGGATGGGCGCGAAGGTGGCGCTCGTCGAGCGCCACCTGATGGGCGGCGACTGCCTCAACGTCGGCTGCGTGCCGTCGAAGACTCTGATCCGCGCCGGCCACGCCATCGCCGACGTCCGCACCGCCGCGCGCTTCGGCATCTGGATCCCCGACGGCGCCGCGGTCGACTTCGCGGCGGTCATGGAGCGGGTGCGCCGGGTGCGCGCCGACATCAGCCCCCACGACTCGGCGCGCCGCTTCCGCGACGTCTACGGCGTCGACGTCTACCTCGGCAATGGCCGTTTCACCGGAGGGGACTCGGTGGAGGTGGACGGCCGCATCCTGCGCTTCGAGCGGGCGGTGATCGCGACCGGCGCGCAGGCGGCGGTGCCGCCGATCCCCGGCCTCGCCGAGGCGGGCTTCCTCACCAACGACACGGTCTTCAACCTCACCGAGCAGCCGGCCCGGCTGGCGGTGCTCGGCGGCGGTCCCATCGGCTGCGAGCTCGCCCAGGCCTTCGCCCGGCTCGGGACCGAGGTGACGATCATCGAGATGGGCGAGCACTTCCTGCCCCGCGAGGACGCCGACGCGGTCGAGATCCTGCGCACGGCGTTCGAGCGCGACGGCGTCGACGTGCGTCTGGGGACCGTCCTCGACCGGGTGGAGGTCCGGGGCGGCACCAAGGTCCTCCGCCTGACGAGCTCCGGCGCGCCAGCGACCCTCGAGGCCGACACCATCCTGGTCGGGGTCGGCCGCAGGCCCAACGTCGACGGTCTCGGCCTCGAGGCAGCCGGAGTCCGCTTCAGCTCGAAAGGCGTCGAGGTGGACGACCACCTTCGGACCGCCAACCCGCGGATCTACGCCGCAGGCGACGTCTGCTCGCCCTACAAGTTCACACACGCCGCCGACTTCATGGCGCGGGCGGTGGTCCAGAACGCCTTCTTCGGCTTCGCGGGCCGCAAGAAGGTCAGCTCGCTGACCATCCCGTGGTCCACCTACACCGATCCCGAGATCGCCCACGTCGGCCTCTCCGAGCATGAGGCGGGGAGGCGGGGGCTCGAGATCGACACCTTCACCGTGCCGATGTCGGGCGTCGATCGGGCGATCGCCGACGGCGACACCGAGGGATTCGTCAAGGTCCACGTCCGCAAGGGCGGCGACAAGATCCTCGGTGCGACCGTGGTGGCCCGCCACGCCGGCGAGATGATCTCCGAGCTCACCACCGCGATGGCCGGCAAGATCGGCCTCGGCAGGCTCGCCTCCGTGATCCACCCCTACCCGACCCGGACCGAGGCGATCCGCAAGGCCGGCGACCTGTACAACAGGACCAGGCTGACCGAGGGCCGGGCGAAGCTGCTCCGGTATTACTTCGCCTGGCGCCGGCGCTGAGGGCCCTCGACCCGGCCTTGCCGGCGCCGCCGGCTGCCCTGCCCGCGCGAGCAGACTGGGAGCTTGGTGGGGTGGGAGCCGACAAAGCGGGGAAGTTTCGACCGTGGCGCACTGGACGATCCGCGGCGTGAAGCTCGAGCTGGTCTGCGGCGACATCGCGAAGCAGCCCGACGTGGAGGCCGCGGTGAACGCCGCCAACGCCGAGCTGCGCAGCGGCGGCGGGTTGGCCGGTGCGATCCTCGACGAGCTGTCGCCGTTCATGCAGCAGGCTTTTGAGGTGCGACGGACCGAGCAGGAGCGCGGAGCCTGTCCCAAGGCAGAGGCCGAGAAAGCTCGGCAGCAGCCGTAGGCCCGGATCCCGGTCGTCACCGCGCCACCCGGACCCGAGCGGGGTGGCGCGGTTTCATGTGAGGCCGACGCACCCAGGCACTCGGGCATCCCCACAGTCGGTGTCGGGTCGGCAAAGCTGGTAGTTACTACCCTCCTCTCGGTTTCGGAATCGGGTACTAAATACGGTTTCTCGATGGGGTGCCCGAAAGGTAGCCTGAGGGTTGACGAAAGGCAGTGAACCATGACCGTCATCCATATCGTCCGTTGCGCCAGGCTCGGAGCTGTCATTCTTTCCGTTACTGCTGTCGCGAGCACCGCCTGCCTGAGCGGAAGCTACACGACGTCGCGCGACAAGACCGCAAAAGGAGCGGGAGCCGGCGCCGTGGCAGGGGCGGTTGTCGGGGCGATTGTCGGCGAAGGCCACGCCGACCAGATTCTCGCCGGTGCCGCGATCGGCGCCGGGATCGGAGCCGGCGTCGGCTCGTACATGGACGCGCAGGAGGAGAAGCTGGCGCGCATCCCGGGAACGACGGTTGAGCGCGTCGGTTCGGACAAGTTGCTCGTCCGGTTCTCCTCCGATGTTCTCTTCAGTGTCGATTCAGCGATCCTCACCCCCGACTCGCGCGCCATCCTCGACGACGTGGCGGTCGTGCTCAAGGATTTCTCGAAAACGGCCGTCGTGGTGGAGGGCTTCACGGACTCTACCGGGTCCGAGGAGCACAACCAGGCGCTTTCAGAACGTCGCGCGAGAGCGGTGTCGAGCTACTTCGTCGACAGCGGCGTCAGCGCCGACCGCGTGACCTCGATCGGCTTCGGCGAGGATCACCCGGTGGCCGACAACGACACTGAGGCCGGGCGCCGGCAGAACCGCCGCGTGGCGATCCTCATCAAGGGCAAGGCCAAGTAACCTCGACCCGGAGGGCCGGCTGGTTGAACATCGCCTCTCAGCTCGGCGGTCTCCCCGCTCCGGGTTGACGAGGAACCGTCGGATGACTGGCACAACGTATAACAATGTAATACGTGGTGCCTGCCGATTCGATTTGTCGTATTCTTGGTGCAGGGATTCCGCCCCCGGAACGCGATCCTCCCGCCCCTCGAAGCGACACAGGGGACGGTCTGGAGGAGTTTGCGCCGTGTGTCGCAACCTGAGGACGGCCTCATGAGAGAGTCGCCGGAAACCCGCCAGGTGAACCATGGCCGCAGCCAGGAGGCCGCCGCGCTGCTGTCGGCGGCGCGGGCGGTGCTCGAAAACCGCGCCTTCATCGACGCCGCACGGGCGATCCTGGATGCGTGCAGGACGATCCTCGGCGCCGATGCCGGTTTCGTCGCCGTGTGCGCGGCGGGTGGCAAGGACCTCGAGGTGGCGCTCCTCGATCCCGGCAGCCTCGAGCTTGACGCGGCCGGCCTGCCCGCGCCGCTCCGCCGTCTGTGCACCCGCGCCGCGAAATCCCGCAGCACCCTTTTCGCCAACGACCTGGCGAAGGGCGCGGCGGGTGCGCCCCAGCACGACGCCCACGGCGGCCGCTCGGTCCTGGCCAGCGCACTGCTCGCTCCGGTCGTCATTGACGACGATGTGGCAGGGCTTTTAGGCCTGGTCAACAGTCCCGTGGGGTTCTCCGAGAACGACTCGCGTCTCGCCGAGGTGTTCGCCGAGATGGCTGCGGTGGCAATGCTCGGCAGCCGCACCGTCAACGGCCTCGAGAGGAATCGGGATGCCCTGCACCAGGAGGTGCTCGAGGGCGCCACGAAGCTGCACCGGGCCGAGGAGACGTTCAAAACGCTGGTCGAGAATCTGCCCGACCTCATCGCGCGCTTCGATACGGACCTGCGAATCCTCCTCGTCAGTCCCTCGCTCCGAAGCGTGACCAAGCGCCCACTTCGGAGCCTCGTGGGCAAGACGAAGCAGGAGCTGGGGATGTCGTCCGAGCTGATCGAGCCGTGGGATGCGGCGCTGCGCAGGGTGTTCGCGAGCGGACTGTCCGAAACGATCGAGCTCACATTCCCGGGCCCGGAGGGGACCCGGCACTTCGATTGCCGGCTCGTTCCGGAGCCCGGGCCAGGGGGCGCGATCCAGTCGGTGTTGAGCGTCGCCAGGGATGTCACCGACAGGCGGCTCGCGTACGAAGCCGAGCAGCGCGCCCGGACCATCGCCGACGCCCTTCGCGAGGCCACCGTGGCGCTCACGCGCAGCCTCGACCGCGAGAGCGTGCTGGCGACCCTGCTCGACCGCCTGCGAGGGATGATTCCATTCGACCGGGGCCTCGTCATGGTCCTCGAGGGGGCGTCGAGGGTCTCCGTGCGGGCCGTGTTCGACGGCGTCTGCGTGGTTCCCTTTCCGGCCGAGGGGAAGCTGGAGTTCGACCCGAGCGACCACCCGATCGTCCAGGGCGTCCTGAAAACCGGCGCAGCGGTCATGATCCCCGACCTCCGCGCCCACCCCGGTTCGACCCTGCCGGCCGACGAATCTGCCGCGGAGAGCTGGCTGGGCGCGCCGTTGTTCGCGCGGGGCGACGTGGCCGGGTTGTTCGCACTCTCCAAGCGGGAGGTCGGCTCCTTCAACGAGGAGCACCTGAAGCTGGCCGAGGCGATGTCCTCCCAGGCCTCGGTGGCCGTCGAGAACGCGATCCTCTTCAAGCAGATGGAGGCAGCCACCGTG
>DATIVB010000608.1:0-1852 GCA_035466375.1 Chondromyces sp. | reverse complement strand
TCCGGAGAGCATGGACGAGCTCCGGAGGGAGGTCTGGCGGTACGACCCGGAGCTGAAGAACCTCGAGGACTATGACGGCACGCTCAACGCCTGGGCGACAGGGCCCCGGATCATCACCGGCGAGACCGCCGGGGACCGACTTTTCGTCGGCGACGACCGCACGTGGTACGGGCACTTCGGGGAGGCCTACGGGCTCCTCGCCGGGGTCTGGGCCGATCCCGCGACCGGCGACGCCCTGATCTACGCGATCACCGGCACCGCCTTCGACCCCTCCGCCGACGAGGGGCCGACGAGTACCCTGACACCGATCGAGGCCGCAGTCCTCGAGCAACTTTCGAAAATTCTGAATTCTGAATTCTGAATTCTCAATTCCCGCCCGACCTCCCGGACAACGGGGGGTCGAAGGGAAGATCTGAATCTTGAATTTTGAGTTCCCACCCCACCTCCCGGATTACGGGGGGCGGAAGGGAATTCAAAATTCAGAATTCAAAATTCAGAATTAGGAACTTGGGCTCATCCGGAATTGCATGAGATGGAGGCATCGGGTTCGACCCGTTCCCGTTCCCGTCCCCGTTCCCGTCCCCGACCGACCGCCACAGTGATCAGGTTCAGTGGCAGTGACAGTTGCAGGGTCAGCGGGCAGCGTCCGTGGCAGTGGCCGTGGCAGCGAGCACGCGGCGCGACCGCGGCATGGCCACCTGAGGGTCGTTCACATCAGGCGATAGCCGGTGGGCGGCCGATGTCAAGGGCAAGCCGGCCGAGGCGGCCGGTGCGAAGCACCCTTGACTCCGGCTGCCCCACCGGCATTGAGGAGAGGTATGAACTCGCCGCCGGCAGCGATCCGCAGGCGACAGCTGAGATGGAAGGGTGGGTGGGGGTCAGCCATCGCCTGCTCGCTGGCGGGGGTGAGTCACGGCGCGCTCGGCGCGCCAGTAACGACCCGGAGGTGACCATGCACAACGCCCTCACGACAACCGACCTCGTTGCCCACTCGAAAGCCCTGGAAGCCGCAGGCACCGCCATCAGACTCGTCATGAGGGTGCCGGCGCCTCTCAAGTCGATCGCCGATCAGGTGATCCGCTCGGCGAGCTCCGTCCCCGCCAACCTTGCCGAAGGGCAAGGCCGGTCCGGACGGGATCGTCAGCACTTCTGGCGGATCGCCTACGCCTCGGCCAAGGAGGTGGACAGCCACCTCCGGCTGCTGGCTCACGCCGGGGTCGTCGACTCAGCTGTTGCCGAAACCGCCCTGGCGGACTTCGACGAAGTCCGTGCCATGACGTGGCGTCTTCTCAACCCGGAGAGCCGTTGATGGCGGGCGCTGGAGACTGCCAGCTGGCCGGGGCGCCGGCCCCTGCCGCTGTTTGCGGCCGCTGTCATCTGTGGCTGCTCACGAGCCTTTGTTGCCATCTCCAGTGTCGATCTTCGCTGGATGGCCTTTGACGACGATGTTGACCAGACGCTGTGGGACGACGACGACGCGGTCGGGTTGGCGGCCTTCGGTGAATACTCTCGCCTTCTCGGACTCGAGGGCGAGGCGCTCGAGCTCGGCCTTGTCGATGTCGCGGGCGACCTGCAGCTCGTCGCGCTTCTTGCCGTTGACCTGGACGACGATGGTGACGAGCTCGTCGCGGGCGAGCTCGGGGTCGAAGGCAGGCCACTCGGCGTGGGCGATCAGCTCGGGCTCGCCGAGGCGCAGCCACAGCTCCTCGCAGATGTGCGGTGCGTAGGGCGAGAGCAGGCGCAGGAAGGCCTTGGCGATCTCCACCGGCACGTTCGGCGCGGCGGTGGCGTCGTTCACGAAGATCATCATCTGCGCGAGGGCGGTGTTCATCTGCAGGGCCTCGGTGTCGGC
>DATIVB010000607.1:0-14661 GCA_035466375.1 Chondromyces sp. | reverse complement strand
GTACGAAACGCTGTGGGATCATGATCCCGACGACTGGAGGTCTTGATGGCGATCGACGGGCGCCTGGACGGGTACAGCTTCGAGGACCTCGAGGAGGGAATGTCGGCGGTGATCAGCAAGACGGTCACCGAGGCCGACATCGTGCTCTACGCGGGGATCTCCATGGACACCAACCCGCTTCACCTCGACGAGGCGTACGCCTCGGGCAGCCGTTTCGGTGGGCGGATCGCCCACGGGATGCTCGGGGCCGGGCTGATCTCCGCACTGCTCGGGACCAAGCTGCCGGGCCCGGGCGCGATCTACGTCAGTCAGAGCCTGCGCTTCAAGGCACCCGTGCGGATCGGGGACACCCTGGTCGCGGAGGTCACGGTCACCGGGCTCGACCCGGGGAAGAACCGGGCCAGGTTCGCCACCCGCGTCCACGTCGGCGAGACACTGGTGATCGACGGCGAGGCCGAGCTGCTGATGCCATCGCGGACCTGACCACCGAAGAAGGGCCGCGCATCGCCTGACGACACTGCGTTGTGAGCGCACCCGTCGTCCGCGATTGCGGTTGATTTTCCTTCGAGCGTCGTTTCGATCATGCTCGTCTGCGGTACGTAACAGCCGAAAAGCGGGTCGCACCCCAGGGCGTCACCGGCCCGTCGAGCGCAGCTCCGCGAACCAGTTGGTGACGATCTCGACGTTGCCGCGGGCCGGGTTCTTGACCAGGATGAAGTGGTCGCCGTCGGGGTGGATGTCGTACTGCCGCGACCAGCGGTACTGCACGTAGTTGCCCTCGAACAGCACCTCGCGGCCGGTGACTCGGAAACGCGGCTCGGTCTCGACCGAAACGGCCATCAGCTGCGGGCCCTCGAAGTAGTAGATCTTCGACCCGTCCGGCGCCCAGGTGGGGCTGTTGCCGCCCTTGGTGGAGATCTGGATCCGCGCGCCCGCCTTCGGGAACGAGGTGACGTAGATCTCGTCGCGGCCGGAGTAGTCCGAGACGTAGACCATCCACTTGCCGTCCGTGGAGACCTCGGGGGCGAGCTCGTCATCGGGGCCCTCGAGGAGCGGCACGGCGGACTCCGGGTCGTCGGGGTCCATGAAGACCTTGAGGTCCATGCCCTTGTCCCCGATCTCCTCACGGATCACCAGCAGGTTCTGCGCGGTCCAGTCCATCGTGCGCAGGTTGTTGTCCTCGTCGTACAGCAGCTGTTCCGGTTGGCTCAGGTCGACCGGACGCCGGTAGACGTCGTACGACTCGCCGCGCGAGGTCGAGAAGACCAATTCCTCGCCGTCGGGGCTCCACAACGGGTAGAAGCCGGCCTCGCTCATCAGCGTCGGCGTCTGGGTGTCGAGGTCGATCATCCAGATCCCTCCGCCCTCGACGGAGAGGAACAGCCGCCGCCCGTCGGGCGAGATCCGCGGGTCGTTCAAGCTGATGAACGGCAGGCCGTCCGGCAGCAACGGCATGACCGTGCCCCGCATATCGACGGTCACGAGCGCCTGCGTCTCGCCGCGGGTGGCCGGCAGGTAGACCACCGTACCGTCCGCGGCGATGTCCATCTGGATCTGGCCCTGGTCCACCCAGGCGCGCGGGTGCACCGGCGTCGGGGCTCCGGTGATCTCGACCTTGTCCAGATCGAAGGGCGCGACGAACACGCGGTCGCCCTGGGCATACATGAGGTGTCCGGTGGGCAGGTAGCGCGGGTTCGAGCCGAGCGACTCCAGGTCCTCGAGCGTGCGGGTCTTCAGATCGATGGCGTAGAGCCGGCCCGCTGTGTCGGGCGCGTTCGGCGTGCTGCAGAGCAACAGCTCGGAGCCGGGAACCACGAAGGGCAGGATCAGCCGCAGGTCGCCCTGCTCCTCCTCGGAGATCACGCGTTCAGGCTCGCCCCCGTCTTCGGTCACGCGCAGCAGCGTTGACGCGGTTCCGAAGTAGAGGTAGCCGTCATCGGCCCAGACCAGACCGGTCGGCACCGATGAAATGGTGGCAATCCTGATCGGCGCGCCGCCCGTCGGGCGCACCTTGTACAGTTCGCTCGTCGTCATGAATCCGATCCACTCGCCGTCCGGCGAGTAGAACGGGTTCCGCCCGCCGGCGGTGCCCTCGATCGCGTGGGATTGAAAGTCGGTGATGTCGCGGCGGAACAGCAGCTGGTCGGTGTAGCCGCCGATGGTGACCACGGAACGGCCGTCCGGCGAGATCGCCACCGCCTGACCGTCGCCCTGGCGGGTGCCGCCCGTGTTGGGAATTTCGAGCGCCGCGCGGAGGGTCGGTTCCGGCGAGGGCGGCACGCCGCCGCGCGGCCAGACCAGCCCGACGATCGCCGCGAGCAACGCCGCTGCGGCGACGATCCACGGGAGCCGCGAGGGCGCCGCGACGGAGGCCGAGGTCCCTTCGCCCGCGTCGGATCCGGAAGCTGCATCGTCGGCGGTGCCGGCGAGGGTGTCCTCGATCGCGATGCGCGCCTCGCCGATGTCGCGCAGGCGCCGCAGGCGGTCGCGGTCGAGGCAGCGGTCGATCAGGCGGCGGATCGACGGCGGCGTGTCGTCGGGGAGGTCGGCGAGGTCGATCGGCTTGCGCAGCACGTCGGCGAGCGTGTGCGAGACCGTTTCGCCCTGGAAAAGGCGGGTGCCGGCGACCATTTCGTACAGGACCACGCCGAACGACCAGATGTCGGCGCGCCGGTCGGTGGGCTGGCCGGAGGCCTGCTCAGGCGACATGTAGGCGGCGGTACCGAGGATCAATCCGGCGACGGTGCCCGCCGAGGTGATGGTCGGCGAGCGCAGCGGGTCGCTCGCGGTGACGGGATCGTAGGCCTTGGCGAGGCCGAAGTCGAGCACCTTCGCCTTGCCCTCGGGCGTGACGCGCACGTTCGCTGGCTTGAGGTCGCGGTGCACCACACCGTTGTCGTGCGCCACCTCGAGCGCTGCGGCGACCTGGCGCGCGATGTCGAGCGCGCGTTCGAGCGGCAACAGCCCGCGTTCGAGCATCTGAGCGAGGTCTTCGCCGGGGACCAGCTCCATCGAGAGGAAGCGGCGGCCCTCGGCCTCGTGAATTCCGTAGATGCCGGCGATGTGCGGGTGATTCAACGAGGCCAGAACGCGCGCCTCGCGCTCGAAACGCGCCAACCGTTCCGGGTCCGCGGCCAGTGTGTCCGGCAGCACCTTGATCGCGACGTCACGGCCGAGGGTGGAGTCCTTCGCCTTCCAGACGACGCCCATCCCTCCCTCGCCGATCTTCTCAACGAGGCAGTAGTGCAGCAGGGACGCGCCGGAAGTGAGTTCCATTGAGAAACCGTCTCCATGAAGGCTACACGCCCGTGGCAGGCGAGTCAAGGCGACGGAATTGTCGGCCCCCGGTGCCTTTGTGCTACCACCAAGAGATGCCTGGTACAGGAATTATGGTGTTTTACGCCCTGGCGACCGAGGCATGAATCCAGGACTGGCGGTGCTCGAAGTCGCATTTGGCTCTTTCAAGCCACCGCGAGAGAAGCGCAAAGACCTCGGCGTCAATCACCTCCATCAGCGAGCAGTTGAGGCGGAGATAGCGCTCGCCGCCGGGCTTGAGCACGCAGTTCGAGATCACGACGTCCACGGAGCCGTCCGCGATGCCGGCGGCGCCCAGGTCCTCGATGAAGCCGTGCCGGAAAATCGACGTTGGCCCGGGCGTAGCCGAAGCGCTCCATCTGCGAGTCGACGTTGCTCGGCAACGTTGGTCCAATACGCCACCCTGAATATCTATGCGGGCGCGCCCCATGGCCTGGGGTACACCCATAAAGATCAGTTCAACGCCGACCTTCTGTCATTCCTCAAAACTCGAGAGCACCGCAGGAAAGAACTCGAGGACTCGCCGGGCACGCGCCGTCAACAAGCGACAGGGCGAAGATCTGGTTGCGTCGGATGGAGCCCTCGACCGCCCCCGTGCTCGCCGACGACGTCGCCGACGCAGAGGTCGTGCCAACAGGTGTCCTTGTCAAGGGCGCACGACATCAGGGTTGCAGTTGGCCGCGCCGGTTCAGTCGCTCCCGTCGAGCATCTGGTCCGTCTCCAGCGGTTCCTCTCGTCCAGCCTGGTTTTCGGTCCCACCCGATGCGGTGACTCGAGCCATTTTGACCGGATCGTCGAACACGAGCGCGGGGTCGATCCGCCTGTTCAGCCAGCGCACGCCGATGTGCAGGTGGGGACCGGTGGCGCGTCCAGTGTCTCCAACCGTCCCGATCGGATCTCCGCGCTTGATCGGTTGGCCCGTCACGACTCGGATCTCGTCGAGGTGAAAGAACATGCTGATCAGCCCGCCGCCGTGATTGATAAAGACGGCATTGCCAGGGAAGAACTGGCCTTCCGCCAGTGAAACGACTCCATCGGCGGGCGCATGCAGCACCGAGCCGGCGGCGACGGGGTAGTCCCGCCCGCTGTGGCGACTTTTCTTCTGGCTGGCGGTCGGCTTCAGCTCGGAGTTCGCCGTGAACTCACGCATGCTCCCGAAATCGTCTTCACTCGCCGGGAGGCTTCCGGCCGGCTTCTCGAGCGGGAGGGTGAATTGGGCAGCGGCGACGTCCAGCGCAAAAACCTCGTTCAGGGCCTCCTGGTTCTCCCATGCCTGCTCCAGGTCCTCCTTGGAGACGTTGACGAACTTGTTCCACTTGTCTTCGGGGAGCTCGATCACGACGTCGGCGAACTTCCCTTCGACGACGTCGAGGTACCCGAGATGCCGCGTTCCGTCCGCGAGCCAGAGGGCGATTTCGTGGCGGCCGGTATCTTCGGCGAGGTCGACCGGGTAGTAACACACGCCTTCCACCGCCGGGTAGCGGACTCCGTAGATCCCGCACTGATCGGCGGGGAAGGCATCCCAGCGCGCGACCATACCCTGCTGGACCGTGGCTCCCTGCTCTGCATGGGCGGGAAGCACCAGCAGTACCAGCAGGGTCGAGAACATGAGGATTACCGATCGATTCATAGCAACCTCCTTGGCAGCGCAACCGTGATAAGACCCTACGGAGCGTAGTCCTCGGAGGTGGCGGCCGGAAGGGTTCTTTCTACCCGAGATGGAGGCCGGGGCATAGGTAGAAACTACCCTTCGATAGGTGCCACCCTTGATAGGTGCCCCTTAGCGAATACAGCGATATCCAGCGTTGGACGACACAATGCTAAGAATGCTAAGGCACCAGGGGTCACCCATTATCATTCACGATCACGCCGGAACACCCGCGAAGGCAATCGGCGCGGCGAGGCTTGCCGGGGAAATGCCGAAGGCGTCGACCAGGGGGACGGCGACTGGCCGGACGGCCGCGCTCAGGGCGGTCACGAGGCGGCCGGTGTCGGCGGCGCCGGAACGGTTGAGGTAGCCGTGCTCGAGAAACCAGCCTCTCTGGCTCTCCATTACGGACAGGGCATGGAGGTTTCGTAGGGCGGTGAGTGTCGGGACCAGGGCGGTGGACGGACACGCGTCGACGGCGGTCGAGAACGCCTCGAGGATCCTGCGATCGACGTGGGCTCGGGCCGTGGCCACGGCATGGTTCTGACACTCGATGAACGCGACGAAGCTGTCCGTCCCACCTTCGATCCGCTTCTTGAGCCGTCGGGCGAGGGACGCGAGGAGATGGTCCTCACGCCAACGAAGCGCTGCGAGCTGCACCGTCGGATCCTCGAGGTCGCCGCCACCGACCGTCACCAGCGGCACGTGTTCGGCGATGGAGTCACCGGCACGACCCGCGAGATAGCGAACCAGCCCGAGTAGATCCAGATCACCGAACTGGCGGGCGTAGCCGCTGAGGAGGCTCTTGGCGACGAGCTGGAGGAGAACCGTGTTGTCTCCTTCGAAGGTCGTGAACACGTCGGTGTCGGCCTTGAGGGCGGCGAATCGGTTGACGGCGAGATATCCCTGGCCACCGCAGGCTTCGCGGCAGGCCTGGATCGTGTCGGTAGCATGCCACGTGGCGGCGGCCTTGAGACCCGCGGCGAGTGTCTCGACCTCGCGCTGCTCGTGGTCTGTGTCGGCGGCGACGAAGCGTCGTGCGAGATCGTGGAGCGCGAAGTGGAGGCCGTAGGTCCGAGCGAGCCGAGGCAGCAGACGGCGCTGGTGGGTGGGGTAGTCGAGGAGAAGGGTCTCGGCTGCGCCTTCCGGGCCGAACTGCCGTCGTCGAGCGCCGTATCGAACGGCGATGGCGAGCGCGGCCTTGGTTGCGCTGAGGGCGCCGAGAGCGACGCTCACGCGGCCCCCGACCAGGGTTCCCAGCATCTGGAAGAACCTCTTGCCTGGGCTCGCCACCGGGCTCGAGTAGTGACCGTCGGCGTCGACCTGGCCGAATCGGTCGAGGAGGTGGTCGCGAGGAATCCGGACCTGGTCGAACCAGAGGCGACCGTTGTCCACTCCTTCGAGACCGAGCTTTGGGCCGCAGTCTTCGATTCGGACGCCCGGACACGGGTTGCCTTCTGCATCCCGAATCGGCACCACGAAGGCATGGACGCCGTGGTGGGCGCCGCCGACCTCGAGCTGGGCAAAGACGGTGGCCACGCGCCCGTGGCACGCGGCGTTACCGATATAGTCTTTGCGCGCCGCGTCGGTCGGGGTCTGGATCACGAACTCGTCGCGGTCGCCGTCGTACCGCGCGACCGTCTCGAGCTCGGCGACGTTGGAGCCATGACCGGTCTCGGTCATGGCGAAACACCCGGGCAGCTCGAGGCTCGAGATCCGACGGAGGTACCGCTCGTGATGGTGGGCGGTGCCGAGCTGGTGGATGCTGCCGCCGAAGAGGCCGAACTGGACGCCGAACTTGACGGTCAGACTCAGGTCGTGGGTGGCAAGGGTCTCGAATGCGGCGAGCATGGCGCCGAGGTCGCCCTCGCCGCCGTACTCGACGGGGTAGGCGTGGGCGCCGAAGCCGCGGTCCGCGAGCTCGCGACACCACTTCAGGACGTGCTCGCGGTAGGCGGCGCGGTCGAGATCACCGGGATGGGCGAAGGGAGGTGACGACAGCACCTCTCGGAGCCGGAGCCTGAGTTGACGATGCTCGCCGTCGAGTATCGCGGACAGCGCGCTGACGTCGAGGTCGATGGTGGAATCGGTGGAGTCCGGAGGGGCCGGTCGCGTGGTCACCAGCAGTCGCCGTGCGGCCTCGTCGCCGGTCAGGCCGAGGGCCCGTTCGAGATTCTCGAGCGCGATCCGTTCGGCATCGCCGAGCTCGGATCCGCCGAGACGGGCGATTCCACGGCCGAGGTCGGTGAGGGACCGTCGGGATGCGGCCTCGAGGGGCGCCGCTGATCGCTGGATGAGATCGAGGAGGTTCTGAAGCTCCTCGGCCGATGGTGGCCGGTCCGGATCGAGCCAGCGGCCGAGAGCGAGCCGGCAGTCGCTGTCGAGGCTCTGACTGCCGGTGATGATGCTGCAGATGCTTCGGATCTCCTGCGGCGCGAGGTCGCCGTCGGCCCAGGCGATGTAGACCATGGGCAGAAAGGGCGCGAGGCGCGTGTCGAGGTCGGCAGTTTCGAGGGCGCGGTCACCGGTCATGGGGAAACAGAATATACGATTCCATGAACCCGACACTCTTCGAAACGAAGAAGGAACATCGGCTGAGCGTGATGTCTACCGATCGACGCGCTTGGTTCCCTGCAACAACTCCTCCGCGCACACAGCGCCGTGAAGCACCGAAACATCGCCAGTCGTTTCCAGTACCGCGGCGCGAACCTGAGACAGGTCAAGAACGTTTGCCTCGCGAAGCTTGGCGATCAGGTCGTCTTTTGCGACGCGTGTATTGGTAAGCGCCTCGTGAATAATCACTCCATCGCGCATCAGCACGACTGGTATGTTTTGCACCAGCGATTCGAACGTGTTCGAAGCCCGGCGGAGCCGCGCGGTGAGATATTGCACGAGAAACAAGGCAGCCACGGCTGAAAGCGTTTGTGCGAAGGCGCTCCAATCTGTTGATTGACTCGCGCCCGCAAGCAAAGACCCCACCGCCACCGTCATGACAAAGTCGAAATTCGTCATTTTCGACAACGACCTCAACCCATTCAAGCGCACGAGCATCACAACCCAGACCATGGCAAGTGAGGTCAGGACCAGGCCTCGGAGAAGTACATCCAGCGTCGGCTCGGCAATGAACATGGTCGAACTCCCTTTCAAATCCTCACGGGTGGCACCTGTTCGGACCCGGTAAGCACGCGTCCCGCGGTATTGCACCCCCAGGTGGTTCCGGCCGGCGGTGGCGTCACTCCTGACCGTCGCCGTCGACGCCGTCCCGGATCTGCTCCTTGACCCGACCGGTGAGTAAGCGGAGGGTCACGAAGTTGAGCGCCGACAGCACGATGGCGATCTCGAACCGGGAGAAGGCGACGGCGACGCCGATGGCGCCGGTGTTCCAGATGCTGGCCGCCGCCGAGGTGCCCTTGACGGTGTCGCGGCTGGTCAGGATCGCCCCTCCGCCGATGAAGCCGATGCCGGTGATGACGCCCTGGATCACCCGCGCCTTGCCCTCGGAGCTGTCGATGACCTCCATGCCGACCAGCATGAAACCGCATGCCACCATCGCGACGATGGGGAAGGTCCGGAGCCCGAAGGAGCGCCGGCTGCGCTCGCGGTCCCAGCCGATGGGCAGGGCCAGGGCGAAGGCAGCGGCGAGCAGCACGAGGTGCGACAGCATCTGGTGTAGGTCGACGCTGAGCAGGTTGTCGAGAACGTTCATCGGCCCTGCCGAGCTGCTGTGCCTCTCCGGTCCCGGCCAGATTCCGGCCCGGGACCGGAGGGACGACGGACGAGAGGCTGATCCAAGGCGTCGTCTGCGAGGGCGGCAGTCATACCCGTGGCCGTCGTCCCATGATCAGGGACACGACGAACGGGATCAGGAAGACGACGAAGAGCGCCTTTACGATCGAGGTCGCGGTGCCGTCGAGGCCGAAGAAGCCGAAGCCTGCCGCCACTGTGGCGATGAGGAAGAAAACGAGCGCCCATCCGATGAGGTCCTCCAGTCGGTGTGTCAGTCAATGGGAGGGCGCCGCCGGCGGTCACGGCGTCACTCGTCGATCTCGATGAGGCACTTGACGTCGACGACGCCCTTGGTGACGGATAGGAATTTCCATTTACCGACCTCGAAGGTACCACGTCCATCACCCCCCGAACCCGTGGCTCGCGCCACCTGAATCAACTCGACCGACGTGCTCTCCATTGTCAGTCGTGAGACTTTCCTTTGTCGATGGCCTCGGCAGCTTCCTGTTCATCGTCAGCGTGTGGCTGGGGTTCTTCGTTTGCTACGGAAGCGCCGCGACCGTAGTCGAGGACCGCGAAGAGGGGAAAGTGATCGGAGCCGATGTCGGGGAGGCGACGGAGCTCGACGAGACGGAAATGCTGGGATGCGAAGACATGATCCAGCGGATAGCGCAGGAGACGACTTCTGGCATCAAAGGTGTTGAACAAGCCTCGGCCCACCCGGGGGTCGAGCAATCCTCCGATCCGCTGAAAAAGACGCGTGGTGTGCGACCAGGCCACGTCGTTCAAATCGCCGGCGACGATGACCGGCACGTCCCCGAGTTCTTGTATCTCTGTGGCAACCAGCAGCAACTCGGCATCCCGCATAACGGAGTCTACGCGTTCGCCGTCGTCTTCCTCGACGCCGTCGTCTTTCTCTTCATCGGGACGCGTGAGACCGGGAGGGCGTGGATGCAAGCCATAGAGGGTCACAAGCGTTCCCGAACGGAGCCGCACCTGGGAGCGAAACGACGGAATTTCCGGCTCAATCAAAAACCGGATCTCTGGATTCACCAGCTCCAGTCGGGAATAGAGCAGCATACCGTACTGATTCGCCTGCGGCTGGTGGAGCGTGTAAGGATAGCTGTCTTCCAGGCCGTCGAGCTGTTCAAGCCAGCGCTGGGTCGGTTCGCTGAGCAGTACGAGGTCGGGATCGGTGTCGCGTATGAGGTCGCGCAGCGCTTCCACTTCACGATTGTCGGAGAGCACATTGAACACCAGGAGCGATATGCGGTTGGAATCGTCTTCGGCGCGGCTGGTCGACATTTCCCTGGGATATAACGCCGTGAAGGGAGCGATGGAAATGAGCTGCCAGACCAGCGCAAGTCCCATCACCGCAGCAAGCGCGTATTCCCATAGCCGCAATCGTCCGCAAAGATGCAGCGCCGCAGAGCCTACCAGCGTCAGCCCTATCAGTGCGGCGATCTGGATGCGCGGAAAATCGAAGACACGTATCCACCAAGCGTTGCTGTGGATGAGAGGGACTGCGGTGCCGCCGATCAACGCCAGCGAAAGCAGGCCCACAGCGACGCGGCAGAAAATATTGAGTACTTTCCCTGTTTTCATTGACATAATGCAAAAGCGGTATGCAATCGCAAGGTCTCACATGAAATCGTCACGGAGCGCTTGAGCTTGAGCCAGCTTGTCGTGCGCCCGCTGCGGTACGGTCCGTCGGCTCGCTTGGCGACGCTTCCTTCGAGGCCGACCGCGCAGGCCTGGTCGAAGAACTCCTGACCGCTCCCGACGACGTGGTCGGAGAAGCGGACCCGGCCGCTCCCGTACTCGCCCTTCGGGATCGTCCCTTCGAAGGCGCCGTACTCGATCGGGTGATCCTCGACCTCGACCGCGAGCCGCTTCTCGCCGCGCGCGAGGCTCGGCCCCTTCGGAAGCGCCCAGCTGCGCAGAACTCCGTCCTGCTCGAGCCGCAGATCGTAGTGGTCGTGACTTGCCGCGTGCTTGTGCATCGCATAACGGTCGCCGGGCGGCGTCGGATCCGCTCCGCCCGGCGGCTCGGCGGTGCGCCGGAAGACTCGCTTGCGACGGTACTCACCGAGGGCTCGCTGGTTCTTACGGATCGAAATTTCCTTCGCGAGAATCGAAGGTGCCACATCCATCATGGTGTGAATCCTTCCATGGAGGCCGGTTGATGGAAAGGGTAGTTATTACTTAGGTTGGCGCCTGAAATTCCCGTGATTATTACTCTTGGCGATCAGAAGGATCAAAGACTACATTGTGATTGCGCGAGTATCCGCGGTATCTCACGCAGGGACGGTGAATCACGAAAAACTCGAAGCCGGCAACACCCGTCCCTTCAGGACCAAAAACCCGGTTTTCTCCACAGCTAAGGAGTCCAGCTCAGGAGTGCCACATGACGACGAGTTCCAAGAAGTTCGAGAAGCACGATCCTCAAGAACCGATTTTCGCTACGACAGCCAAGGAGGCCCAAATGACGACGAGTGGTAATAAGTTCGAGAAGCACGATGCGAACCGCGATCCCATCACAGACGCATCGGGCGCTCATCCGGTCGGAACCGGACTGGGTGCGGCCGGTGGTGGCGCGACAGGTGCGGCAATTGGCGCAGCCGTCGGCGGCCCGGTTGGTTTAGTGGCCGGTGCTGCGATCGGTGGTATCGCTGGCGGTCTGGCCGGCAAGGGTGCTGGCGAGATGGTGAATCCGACTGTCGAGGACCGCTACTGGAGCGATAACTACTCTGCCAGTACTTACGTGCCTGATGGCACTCCGTACACGGAGTATGCGCCAGCCTACAAGTATGGCTGGGAATCGCAAAACCGGTACGCGGGACAGCGGTTTGAAGACGTGGAAGGCGAGTTGCAGTCCGGTTGGAAAAACGCCAAGGGGGATTCCAAGCTCGACTGGAACAAAGCAAAATCGGCGGTCCGTGACGCGTGGCACCGCGTTGAGAAGGCGATCCCTGGCGACGCAGACAACGACGGACGCTAGTCGTTCGTTGGAGCCGAAGGCAGGAACGCCCGGGTATTCTCCGGGCGTTCTTGTTTCCATCCACCTCATCAGCTTCTTCCAATCCTGATGGGAACATTGGCGTTGCCTGCAAAGGAGATCGGCATGGGGAAAAAAAAGACACCGCGCAGCTCTGAAAAGGGCAAACAGGGGAAAGGCCCGGCTCTCAAAGGTGACTCAAAGGTGGCTGTCGGCGGCGAGCTGCACCAGGTCGCCGGCGGAGACCACCCCGCGCTCACCACGAACCAGGGCGTCGCGATTTCAGATAATCAGAACTCTCTCACAGCCAATTCGCGCGGCCCAGTGCTTCTGGAAGATTTCATCCTTCGCGAAAAAACCACGCATTTCGATCACGAGCGTATTCCAGAGCGTATCGTTCACGCGAGAGGGACGGGCGTGCATGGTTTCTTCGAGCTGACCGAGTCGTTGAAGCAATACACCACTGCCAGGATACTCACGGAGGTAGGGGAGAAGACTCCCCTGTTTACGCGAATATCGACCGTCACCGGCGGCGCCGGTTCGATCGACACCCCGCGTGACGTGCGCGGCTTTGCCGTCAAGTTCTATACCCAGGAAGGGAATTGGGACCTGGTAGGCAACAACATCCCGGTCTTCTTCATCCAGGATGCGATCAAGTTCCCCGATCTCATCCATGCCGTGAAGATGGAGCCCGACCGCGGCTTTCCGCAAGCGGCGACCGCGCACGACACCTTCTGGGATTACATCTCTCTGACACCCGAATCGATGCACATGGTGATGTGGATCATGTCGGATCGCACGATCCCGCGTTCGCTGCGGATGATCGAGGGCTTCGGGATACACAGTTTCCGGCTCATCAACGAAGCGGGCGAATCAACCTTCGTCAAATTCCATTGGCGTCCCAAGCTCGGTTTGCAGTCCACCGTATGGGACGAGACCGTCAAGATTTCCGGCGCTGATCCGGACTTCCACCGCCGCGACATGTTCGAAGCTATCGCGGCGGGCAGCTTCCCCGAGTGGGATCTCGCGGTTCAGCTGTTCACCCAGGAGGAAGCGGACGAGTTTCCGTTCGATCATCTGGACGCCACCAAGTTGATTCCTGAGGAACTGGTGCCTTTGAAGGTGATCGGCCGCATGGTGCTGGATCGCTGGCCGGAGAACTTTTTCGCTGAAACCGAACAGGTTGCTTACTGCCCCGGCAATGTCGTGCCAGGCATCGATTTTTCAAACGATCCACTGTTGCAAGGCCGTTTGTTCTCCTATATCGACACGCAGCTGTCGCGTCTGGGCTCACCCAATTTCCATCAGATCCCGATCAACGCGCCCAAGTGCCCGTTCGGCAATCTTCAACGCGACGGACACATGCAGATGGCGAAACAGGCGGGTCGTGTTGCGTATGAGCCCAATTCCCTGTCTGAAAATTCACCACGGGAGACTCCGGCAATGGGATTTGTCAGCGCTGCGGTCACTGAAACTGGCGAGAAAGGTCGCATCCGTGCCGAGAGCTTCGCCGACCACTACAGCCAGGCGCGGCAGTTCTATATCAGCCAGACCGCCCATGAGCAGGCGCACCTCGCTTCTGCATTGGTTTTTGAACTTTCCAAGGTCGAGCACGTGCATGTGCGGAAGGCGATGGTCGGGCACCTGCGTCACATCGATGAAGACCTCGCCAGCCGGGTCGCCGCGGGCCTTGCTCTCGACAAGATGCCCGCTGCGCCGGAGGCGGCAGCGCCCGTGCAGGACATGGATCCTTCGCCCGCACTGCAGATTATCGGCAAAATGAAAGACACGCTCATGGGGCGCGCGGTCGGTATTCTGATCGCGGATGGTTCAGAAGCCGCTGCCATCAAGAAGATCAAGAAGGCCGCAACCGATGCGGGTGCGGCCGTCAAGATCATTGCGCCCAAGGTGGGCGGTGCGAAGCTAGCCGATGGCACGATGCTCCCGGCTGACGGGCAACTCGCTGCTATGCCTTCCGTGCTATTCGACGCCGTCGCCGTCATCCTCTCCGACGAAGGCGCCAAGGCACTGTCGAAAGAAAGCGCCGCGATCGATTTTGTGCGCGATGCGTTCGGTCATCTCAAGGCCATCGCCGCCGATGAAGGCGGCCAGATGCTTTTGAAAGCGGCAAAGGTCGGGAAAGACGCGGGCGTCGTGGATGCCAGCGATAAGGATGCGTTCATTGCTGCGGCGAAAACACGGCAATGGGACCGGGAGAAGGCTGTTCGAACATTGGCATAACCGCCAACTTCGCAAAGCGCGGGAGGGTGGCGAGAACCTCTGAAAAGAGTCAAACCTGGAGGCACAATTTCATGCGTAAGAAGAGCCAGTTTACCCTGACTCAGGCAATGAAAATCGGCGATCAACTGGGCATCGTCTGGGATAAGTTTGATGCTGGACAATTCCGAGCCGGCCTTGCTGTCGAGTTGGAACATGGCACCGCTATTCAAATGACCAACGTCACTGACGATGATCCGCTGATGACCGGCAAAATCGCTTTGGCACACTTGGCGGAGTTCCCTGACTACTACACGCGGCTGGCAAGAATGGAAGAAGAAGCTAAGAGCTTCTGGAATTCAAAAGCATTAAAGAAATCTCAATCCGGAAAAAAAGAGACCGTGGAAAGATCACGAAAAAGACAACGTCAGCAGCCTGGAAAACCATAGCTTAAATACGATCACAGCCAGAGATGGCAGCACATGAATACCTAGATAAATAGCATGGGTGAAACTCCATGAACAGCCTATCAATTGACCTCGACACCGCCGGTCCCATCCGCCCGTTTGGGTTGGCCGCCGCTTTTTGGCTGGGCGCAGACCCGAACTCGGAGAAGGGCACGATGCTCCCGGCTGACGGGCAACTGGCTGCTATGCCTTCCGTGCTATTCGACGCCGTCGCCGTCATCCTCTCCGACGAAGGCGCCAAGGCACTGTCGAAAGAAAGCGCCGCGATCGATTTTGTGCGCGATGCGTTC
>DATIVB010000606.1:0-2084 GCA_035466375.1 Chondromyces sp. | reverse complement strand
TCCGAAATCCGGCACTGCCCGTCAGGAGCGGAATGTGGCCGACGGCCGGGAAGGAAGGGTGGGTGGAGGCCGGCCATCGGCCACCCGCTCATGGCGGGTAGACGCCGCGGCCATGGGCCGCGAGCAAATCCGAAATGGGCGGGCGGGTGGCTATCCCGTCGTTCTCGGTTAATCGCCTCCCAATCCCGCCGCCGTGGTATATTTCCCGCTCGTGCGGCCCGCCGTCGGCCGGGCCCCGGAGGCACCGTGGACCTGCAATCCCTGATCCTCGATCTCCAGCGCTACTGGGCCGATTGCGGCTGCATCATCCAGCAGCCGTACGACCTGGAGGTGGGGGCGGGGACCATGCACCCGGAGTCCTTCCTGCGGGCGCTGGGGCCGGAGCCGTACCGGGTCGCCTACGTGCAGCCGTCGCGGCGGCCGGCCGACGCCCGCTACGGCGAGAACCCCTTCCGGCTCGGGCGCCACCTGCAGCTGCAGGTGATCCTCAAGCCGTCGCCGGACGACGTGCAGGAGCTCTACCTGAACTCCTTGCGGGCGATCGGCATCGACCTCGCGGTGCACGACATCCGCTTCGAGGAGGACAACTGGGAGTCGCCCACCCTCGGCGCCTGGGGCGTCGGCTGGCAGGTGCTGCTCGACGGCATGGAGATCACCCAGTTCACCTACTTCCAGCAGGCCGGCGGCATCGACCTCGCGCCGGTCCCGGCGGAGCTCACCTACGGCCTCGAGCGCATCGCCATGTTCCTCCAGCGCAAGGACTCGATCTACGACATCGAGTGGGGCGGCGGCGTTTCCTACGGCGCCGTGCGGCTCGAGGACGAGCGCGAGGCCTCGGTGTACGGCTTCGAGGTCGCAGACGTCGAGATGCTCAGGCGCCACTTCGAGGACTGGGAAACCGAGTCGAAGCGCTGCCTGGCGCACGAGCCGCCGCTGGTGCTGCCGGCCCTCGAGGCGGCGCTCAAGACCTCGCACCTCTTCAACCTCATGGACGCCCGCGGCGCGGTGTCGGTGACCGAAAGGGTGGGCCTCATTGCCCGCGTGCGCCGCAACGCGGTGGCTTCGGCGCGCGCCTATCTCGAGCAGCGCGAAAGGCTCGGCTTCCCCCTCGGCGGCGCCGACGGGCACCGGGAGCCGGCGTGATGGCCACCTTCCTGCTCGAGCTCCGCACCGAGGAGATTCCGGCCGCCGCCCTGCCCGGGGCGCGGCGCCAGCTCGCCGAGCTGATGGGCGCCCGGCTGCTCGAGGCCGGTTTTTCGGACCTCGAGGTGACCGCGCTCTCGACCTCGCGGCGGCTCGCGGTGACGGTGGCGAAGCTGCCACTGCGCCAGCCCGACCGCCGCGAGGAGATGACCGGGCCGCCGGTGAGCGTCGGCGTCGCCGGGGACGGGACCGCGACGCCGGCCGGCGAGGGCTTCGCCCGCAAGGCCGGGGTCCCCTTCGCCGAGCTCGGCCGGGTCTCAACCGCGAAGGGCGAGTACCTGGCGGCGACGGTGGTCCACGAGGGCCGCGCCACCGCCGACATCCTGGCCGAGGCGGTGCCCGCGGTCGTGGCGGCCCTGCGCTTCCCGAAAATGATGCGCTGGGGCCGCGGCGAGCACCACTTCGTGCGCCCGCTGCACGGGGTGGTCGCGCTGCTCGACGCCGAGGTCGTGCCGCTGTCGGTCTTCGGCATCGCCTCGGGGCGGTCGACCGTCGGCCACCGGGTGCATGCACCGTCGGTCTTCGACATCGCCGACGCCGCGAGCTACGCCGAGACGCTGCTCGAGCGCGGGGTCATGGTCGAGCCCGCGGCGCGACGTCGCGAGCTCGAGCGCCTGGCGGGGACGCTCGCCGCGGCCGAGGGCGCCGCGGTGCACCCGGACCCCGAGCTGATGGACGAGCACACCGAGCTGGTGGAGTTTCCGGGGCTGATCGGCGGGCGCTTCGACTCACGTTTCCTTGAGCTGCCGCCGGAGGTCGTCGTGACCACCCTGCGCCACCACCAGAAGTGCCTGGTGCTGGAGCGCGACGGGGGCGCCCTCGAGGCGGGGTTCATCGCCGTCATCGACCGCCGCGACGATCCCGAGGGCCTGGTGCGCCAG
>DATIVB010000605.1:0-4911 GCA_035466375.1 Chondromyces sp. | reverse complement strand
GGATCGACTCGTCGTGGTGGTAGGAGCGCTCGCCGAGCTGCCACAGGTGGAGCGCCAGCGACAGCGCCACCAGCGCCAGCCACGGCAGGCAGCGCCGCCCCAGCAGCAGCCCGGATTTCATTGAAAAAGCTTAGCAGAGGCCAAGGGAGGCTTCGCGAATCGGCTCCCCGTCAAATTCCGGGCCTCGATTTCGTCAGCTCTGTGAGGCAGGCGCTCGCATGCCGGCGAGGTGCTGCCGCCCCGAGCGCGAGAAATCGAGGCCCGGAATTTGAGATGAGGTTGGGTCAGGGGCGCTACAGGATTCCGAACGTCTGCAGGGCCTCGAGAATCGTGCCCGCCTCGGCGTCGGGTGGCAGGCGGACGGTCGGCGGGCCCCAGGCGCCGACGGCAGGGCCGCCGAGAAGGATGGTGGGCAGATTCTGGAGGGCCGCGGGCGGGTCCTCGGCGGCGGCGCCGGGGGCGACGAGCACCGCTTGCGGAACCCAGTCGGCAACGAGCGTCGCAGCGGCCTCGAGACTCGTCGCGTGGCGCACCTCGACGCCGGCCTCGGCGAGCGCCTCGAACGTGCGCGCCGCCGCCCGGCCATCGGGCTCGACGAGCAGCACCCGCGCCGCGTCCCGGGCGGCCTCCCCCGCCGCCGCCTCCACCGCCTCGAGGCGGCTCGCGTCGGCGAGCGGCAGGCGGACGATGAACCGCGTGCCCTCGTCCTTGCGCGACCGCACGTCGACCTCGCCGTCGTGCGCGGTGGCGATGCTGTAGACCACGGCCAGGCCGAGCCCCGAGCCGCGCCCGTGGCGGCGGAGGGTGAAGAAGGGCTCGAACAGGCGCTTCCGGACCTCGGGCGGGATGCCGGGGCCGTCGTCCACCACCTCGAGCACCGCCCGGCCGGCGGCGTGCTCGACCCGCACCGCCACCCGCCCGCCGTCTTCGCCGACCGCGTCGCGGGCGTTGAGGACCAGGTTGAGCAGCAGCCGGCGCAGCCCCAGGGCATCGCCCTCGACCGGCACCGGCTCGTCATCGAGCTCGAGCTCGAGGGCCACGTTGTCGGGCAGCAGGTGGCGGAGCACGCCCTCGTGCAGCCGCACCAGCTCGACGAGATCGAAGGTGGTTGGCGGCGCATGGTCGGGGCGGGCGAAGTAGAGCAGCTCGCTCACGACCTCGGTCCCCTCCTGGGCGAGCGACGCGATCGCCGCCGCCGTTGCCGCCGCGGCCTCGGGCTGGCGCTCGAGCAGGCGGGCGTGGAGCAGGACCGCCGCCAGGAGATTGTTGAAGTCGTGGGCCACACCGGCGGCGAGAGTGCCGACGGCCTGCATCTTCTCGGCCGCGCGCAGCCGCGCTTCGGCATCGACCGCCTCGGTGACGTCGCGCACCACCAGGACGGCGTGGCCGAGGCCCTCCGGAAAGCTCAGGCTGCACTCCAGCAGGCGGCCGACGTTCTCGGCCCGCCAGCTCGCGGGCCTGCCCCCGCGCACCGCGTCGGCGAGCGCCGCGGCGACCGCGCCCTCGTGCGGCGCGAGGGCGCGGTTGGCGAGCGTGATCCGCCCCTCCGGGTCGACCAGCGCCACGCCGTCCACCATCGCGTCGAAGGTGCGCCGCCAGCGCTCCCCCATGCGCCGCACGCGATCGGTGAGGTCGTGGATCGCGACCAGCACCCCGTGCTGCCCGTCGGCGCCCATGGCGGCGATCCGCAGCTCGACCTCCGCGACCGAGCCGTCATCCATCCGCCAGTTGGTTTCCAGAACGGTCTCGGCTCCCCCGGCTGCCCCGGCCAGCGCCCGCCCCAGCGCCGTCGGCGGCGGCTCGAGATACCCCTCCAGCCGGCGGCCGACAGCGCGCGCCGCGCCGCCCGGGAGGAAGGCTTCCGAGGCCGGGTTGGCGTCGCGGATCGCGAGCTCCGTGTCGAGCCGGATCAAGGGCGACGGCGAGGCCGCGAAGAGCTCACGAAATCGACGCTCGCTCGCGACCAGGGACTGCCGCTGCTCCACCAGCCGACCCGCCATGTCGCGGAAGGCCCGCGCGAGGTCGCCGACCTCGGCCGGCGCCTGGCCCTCGAGAGGCGCTTCCAGCGGCAGCTCGGGGTCGAAGCCCCGCGCCCACGCTGCGAGCTCCTGCAGCGGCCGGACCACCTTGCCGACCAGGACCAGCGCCACGACCAGAGCGAGCGCGAGCGCGATGCCGAGACCGATGAGCAGCCGTACGGCGGCGGCGGCGAGATGCGCGCGGACCCGCGACCTCGACACCAGCACCACCACCTCGAGCTGCTGCTGCCCGCCCTCGAGCGCGCTTCCTGCGTCAAGCCGGCGCTCGACCCGCAGAGCGTCCGCATCGAGGAGCTCGACCTCGGCCGGCGGCGGGCCGAAGCGCCACAGGACCTCGCCCGATGCGCTGCGGACCTCGGCCGCGCGGAGGTCGGTTTCGGCGAGGACTGCGAGGTCGTCGGGGCCGCCGCCCGCGAGCGCCGCCCGCCCGGCGATCTCGGCGAGGAGGCCGGCGCGCACGCGAAGCTCGCCTTCGAGGATCCGCTGCTCGTGCCGCAGCACCAGCGCGCTCACCAGGACCAGGGTGACGACGAGCACGCCGAGCAGCCACACGAGGAAGCTCCGCCCGAGAGTCATGGCGCCGGATCGGGGTGTGGCCGTGTTCAAGGCCGAGGCTCAGAAATCGAAGAAGTCACCCTCGAACACGTCGGACAGCTGCCGCATGATGCCCGCCGAGAGCCCGGCCGTGATGCCGGCGACGATCGACGCCCCCTTGGTGCGCCCCACCAGGTAGCCGACGAGGGCCACGCACGCCACCGATCCGAAGGGGTGGCGGCGGACCGTCTCGCGCCAGTCGATCGACTGCGGCACCAGGGAGTCGAGAATCGAGTCGGCATCGATGCGGCGCGCGCCGTTGAGCTCGGAGAACGCCCCAGGCTCGTCGTCGTCGTCCATTGCGTCGATCATCGGATCGTCCATCAGCAGACCTCTCAGACCTCAGTCGCGCGGCCGGGTGGCGTAGCCGACCACGAAGCCGACCGCCAGGGCGATGAGGATCGCCTTGCCGGGGTTCGAACGGACGTACTCGACGACCTCGTCGCCCTTCTGCTTGAAGTCGACCTCGGCGATCCGCTTCCTGGCCTGCCCGTAGAGCTCCCTGGCCTTCGCCGCCAGGACCTCGTACTGCTCCTTGGCGTTGGCGTAGAGGACCTCCGCCTGCTCGCGCGATCTGGCGGCGAGCGCGCTCATTCTCTCGCTCGCCTCGGCGAGGTAGCGCTTCGCGTCCTCCAGGGACGCCTTGGCGCGGTCGGCGGCGACCTGGCCCTTCTCCCGGGCCTTGCCGTAGGCCTCGTGCATCGCGGCCCGCGCACTGTCCATCGACTGCTGGGCCTTGGTCAGCGATTCCTTGACGCTGGAGAGCCCTGCGGAGGCCTCGTCCGCCACCGCGTCGATGGCTTCGTCCACACTCTTCTTTTCTGCCGTCATCGTAACCTCCCGAAAGGAACGGATCCATTCTACGGGCGACAATCGCGCTCGTCCAGCTGCAATTCCCGGCCTCGCGCTTCGGGCGCGAGGCCGGGAATTGCGTTAGGATCGCGACTGGGGGTTTGATGAAGATCACGGTTCTGGGTGCCGGAAGGTGCGTCACGGGTTCGAAGTTCCTGCTCGAGTGGAAGCGCTTCGCGGCGCTTCTCGACTGCGGCCTCTTCCAGGGCCCGGCCGAGCTGCGGCGCCTCAACTGGAAGCGGCTGCCGCGGCCGGCGCACGAGATCGGGGCGGTGGTGCTGACCCACGCCCACATCGACCACTCAGGCTACCTGCCGCGGCTGTGCCGGCACGGCTTCGACGGACCGGTGTACTGTACGCCACCCACCCGGGCCCTGCTCGGCGTGCTGCTGCCCGACGCCGCCCACATCAACGAGGAGGAGGCGCGCTACGCCAACAAGGAAGGGTACTCGAAGCACCGGCCCGCCCTGCCTCTGTTCCGCATGGCGGACGCCCGCGCCGCCCTCAAGCTGCTCGAGCCGGTGGCCTTCGACCACTGGCAGGAGCTTCACCCGGGCGTGCGCTTCCGCTTCCACCGCCAGGGCCACATTCTCGGCGCCGCCGCCGTGGAGCTCGAGACCAAGACATCGGGAGGCGAGCGCAAGACGGTCTATTTCTCCGGCGACGTCGGCCGCTACGGGGTCCCGATCCTGCACGAGCCCGAGGCCTATCCCGGCTCCGACGTGCTGTTCGTGGAGTCCACCTACGGCGACCGTTTCCACGGCAGCGAGGAGCCGCGCACGATGCTCGGCGACCAGATCAGGGCCGGCCTCGAGCGCGGCGGCGTGATCCTCATCCCGGCCTTCGCCATCGACCGCACGCAGGAGATCCTCTACATGCTGCGGGAGCTGGTGGTGGACGGCGAGCTGCCCGAGGTCCCGGTCTTTCTCGACAGCCCGATGGGCATCGAGGCGACCGCCCTCTACACCCGCTTCGTCGCCGAGCACGACGCCGAGATGCGGCAGTTCTTCGCCGACTCCGAGAACCCCATCTTCCCCGCCAACCTCCAGGTCACCCCGAGCTCGGCCGAGTCCCGCAAGCTCAACTCCCTGGACGGGCCGGCGATCATCATCTCGGCTTCCGGTATGGCCACCGGCGGCCGCATCCTCCACCACCTCAAGCTGCGGCTGCCCGAGAAGCGCAACACCGTGCTGTTCGTCGGCTACCAGGCGCAGGGCACCAAGGGCCGGCGTCTGGTCAACGGCGACGAAAAGGTCAAGATCCACGGCCAGTGGGTGCCGGTCCGGGCGCACGTGGCCACGGTCAGCGGGCTGTCGGCGCACGCCGACGCCTCCGAGCTCCTGATCTGGCTCGGGCGCCGCGAGCGCGAGCCCGATCAGGTGGTGCTGGTGCACGGCGAGCCCGACGCCCAGGAGGCCCTCGCCGA
>DATIVB010000604.1:0-2623 GCA_035466375.1 Chondromyces sp. | reverse complement strand
GACCGCAGGGCGAAGGTGCCCATCACCGGACCCTCGCCGCGGCGGAGCTGGCGCAGCCGCTCCCGGTCGACCCCCTCGAACCAGTACAGAACCGCGATCCGGTCGCCCGGGTTCAGTCCGAAGAGCGCCTCCTCGTAGGGCGGATCGAGGACGAGCGCACACGGCGGGCCTTCGGGGTCGACGTTTCGGGGGCAGTCCTCCAGCGACGAGTACGGGGTCTCGATGTGGCCCACGGGATGCAGCTCCATGGTCATCTCGCCAGCCCCAGCCGCTCGTGCCAGGCCGCGATGGACTCCTCCGGATAACGCCCGAAGAGCTTGTCCTGCGGGTCGTGGCGGGTGTCCACCCACGACGCCTTGAAATCGAGCATGAGGTGGGTCCGCTCGGGCGGCCGCGGCAGCTCGCTGTCGATGGCCGAGGCGAAGGGGTGCACGAGCTCGGGCCAGCGCGGATCCCAGACCCAGAGCGCGCTGCCGCACATCCGGCAGAAGCGGCGCTCGCCGGGGCTTTGCGTCGCCTCACCCGTCTCCGGATCCTCGATCATCGCCCGGTAGACCGCGACATGCTCGTCCCCTTCGACCTCGAGGGAGTCGTGCTCGCCGCCGAGGTTGATGGCGAAGCCGCCGCCGCCCGCCGTCTTGCGGCAGATCGAGCAGTAGCAGAGGTTGAACGGGTACGGATGGGCGGATTCGAGCCGGAACCTCACCGACCCACAGTGGCACGATCCCTCCAGATGCATCTGCTCCTCCTTCAACTCACCTTCCACTGCCGGAAAGTTCCAACGTGACCATCTCGATCCCGCACGGAGTGGCCCAGCGCCTCGAAACGGAGAACCCGTGCTTCGCGTACAGGGCCACGGCCGGCTGGTTGAGCGCTGCCGTGGACACCGTCAACCGCCCGATGCCCGGCAGTGCGAGCACGCCCGCGAGAAGCCGCGAGCCGATGCCGCGCCGGAAAACATCGGGATCCACCACGAAGCTGGCGATGTGCGCCGAGCTACCATCGCCATGCTCCAGCTCGGCGGCGGCGATCAGCCGGCCCCCGTCGACTGCCCCGTAGAAGGTGGACTCTGCGGTTCGGATGTCCACCGCCGAGCGGCGCAGCGGCGGAAAGTCGACCGCCCCGATCAGCTCGGCCTCGACGGCGTACGACCGGACCAGGAGACGGCACAGCTCTTCGGCCGCCGCCGGATCACCGTGCCCGATTCGCGAGATCTCCACCGAGCTTCCCTTTCCCCGATCCGCGGCGTCCGAGGTCGACCGGCCCGAGGCGGCTGGACGGTCTCAGCACGACGCGATGGCGCCTCCCGTGTCCGGCGCCGCCGATCGACGCTCGACGACGGCTGTCGCGACAGCATAGTCGTGCACGCTCCGTCGGCCGCCGCTCGCCGCCGCCGTCCCGAGGTACACCAGGGCCAGCACATTGCCTGCGGCGAGCCCCGACATCTGGACCGCGTCCGAGACTGCTCCCGCCAGGGCGAATCCGAAGATGTGGGCCAGCTCCCACGGCAGCAGCTTGAGAGCGGTCCTGGCAAGCGCCCTCGTGACCGTCAGCCGGCCGGCGTGCCCCTGCCGGACGACCTGCAGCTTCATCGCCCTCTTGCCGAGAGTCGCTCCGCTCCGCGACGCATCGCAGAGCGTGAAGTAGGCCCACACCGGCAGCGAGAAGCTCGTGACCGCCGCCACCCAGACCTGGAAGCCCGACTCGGGCCGGATGCCGGCGGCCGACTCGACGAGGAAGGCCACGGGCGCCAGCACCAGGAAGAGCAGCAGGATGTCCAGGCAGTACGCCGCCGAACGTCGAACGAGGAGCCGGATGGTCACGGCGCCCCCTTTTCCTCGCGCACTTCGAGGACAACCCGCGGCATGCTCTGTCCGGATCGCGGGATACAGGGAGAATCAGTGTCGCTCATGAGCCTCCCGTCAGGTCGTGGTCTGGGCGGAGCCCCTTGGCGGCGAAGCCGGCGTGCTCGCGCACCCGCGCCACGTCCTCGGCAAGCGGCAGCGCCCGCTCCGCCGACTCGAGGGCGCGCCGCGCGTGGTGACGGGCGGCAGCCGCCATCGCCGCATCGCCGAGGGACGCCAGCGAGGCGAGCGCCTTCTGGAGCCGGATCATCACCTCGACCGAACCGCTACCATCGCGGGACACTGCCGTGAAGGCGTCGTCGAACATGTCGCGTGTCGCCAGCTCCGGCACCTCGACCCGATCGTATTTCACCTCCCCCGGTTCCTCCGTCTCGGCCGGCGGCACCCACATCGCGAAGAGCCGCACCAGAATTCCGATGATGTCGATGGCGGTGCCGGGGTCGTTGACCGCAGGCGACAGCGCGCGGCCCGCGATTTGCGAGAGTACCACCAGACCGTAGCGCGGGTCGTCGTCGAACACCCGCTGGCTGCCGATCAGGAAGGCGCCGGCGACCCGCTCGCGGTCGGGTCCGTCCCCAGCACCGGCGCCCTCTTCGATGAACGCCAGCGGCCGCTCCGGTCCGACGAAGCTGCCGGGAAGAACCGCCACTCTGACCTTCCCGTTGGCGTCCTCGGCCCAGGACTGCAGCTCCGCGACGTCGATCCGCTGCACGTAGCCCACCGAGCTCGCGTGGACCGCCCGACCCGAGGTGCGCCCG
>DATIVB010000603.1:0-9042 GCA_035466375.1 Chondromyces sp. | reverse complement strand
TTTCAACGTTCAAACGTCTCCCGATGGCGCTCCTGGGCCCGCCGCAGCCACGGACGCCAGGTCCGTGAGCTCTCCAGGAGCTGGCTCACCGGGGCGGGCTGGAGCCCTCGCCGGCGGATCTCGTCGATGAAGGCGGGCAGCTCGTCCCAGGGCGGGTCGGCGCGTTCGGTCGAGAGGTGCATGAGGACGATGCCGCCGCGCAGCTCCGGGAACCGGGCCAGCCGCTGCATGATGGCCGACGAGCTCTGGTACAGGCTGGAGTGCTCGTCGGCGACCCAGTCCCTGGAGTCGAGCGACGCCCGATCGAGCGAGCTCCAGCGCACGTGCAGGTAGCCGAGCTCGAGCGCCCAGCCGCGAAGGGCCCGGTTCTCCTCCCCGTAGGGGGCCCGCCACAGCGGCAGCATGGTGCGTCCCGTGGCGGCCGCAAAGGCTTCTTCGGTCCTCCGGAGCTCGGCCTGCAAACGCTCCCGGGTGATCTCCGGGTGCAGGTCGTGGCGCCGGTTCGACGCGTAGGTGGTGAGGTGCGGGTGCGAGTAGGTATGGTTGCCGATCTCGTGACCCGAGAGGACGGCGCGGCGGACGATCCCCGGGTGAGCCTCGATGAAGCGGCCGGTGACGAAAAGGGTCACCCGCAGATCGAGCTCGTGCAGTGCGTCCAGCAGCTCGGCGGTGCGATTGGCGGACGAGTCGCCGTCGAAGGTCAGGGCGACGAAGGGTCCGCCGTCTCGCACCAGCTGGAGGACCGGGGGCGCATTCTTCGGTGCCGGTTGCGGGACGAGAGAGTCCGCCGCTCGCCGTCCGACCGATGCCGGCGGTGGCGACGCGGTCTCGACGGCGGCGGGCGTGGCAGGTGTGATGTCGAGCCTGCTTTCATCGTCGGCGAGGCGAACGACATGGAGGACGGACGACGTCTCGAGGTCACCGGTCAGCGGAATCTCGGCGGTGCCCGATTCACCGATCGTAATGATCTTCAGCGCCCGGTCGCCGTCGCGCAGCAGAACCCGCGAGTCGCGGTCGGCTGTAATCCGGAGCCGACGCCCGCCGTCGTCGGTGATGACTCGGGCGGTGGCAGGGGACGGGCGATGGGTGTCGTCCGGGGCTGTCTCGGGGCGGTTGGCCACCTCCACCAGCTGGCCGATCAGGACCCCGACCGCGCTCAGCAGCAGGGCGGCTGCTGCCGCGCTGACGGTGATCGCCCAGGCGGCGTGGACCGGCCGCCGGGCCGCCGCGAGGCCTGCATCGACAAAGCCGCCCAGGCTCGACCGCAGCTGGCACCAGCGCCCGCAGTACACCCGCCCGCGGTAGCGGTGGAGGCAGGTTTCGCACAGCCATTTGCGGCAGCTCCTGCAGCGTTGGCTCGCCTCTTTGGAGGGATGGTGGACGCAGTGCGAGGTCACCCGCATCGCGAGGCATCGGGCTGCGGTTCGGGGTGACGGGGCGGCGAGGCCGGGCTAGAATCGGTGGACCCGTTGGGAGCTGTGTATGCCGAGCAACAACCACCCGCGCCTCGGACACCGCTTCCCGGTCGGGCGCCAAGGAAGTGGATGATGTGGAACCTGCCAAACTCGCTGACCCTGTTTCGCATCTTCCTGGTGCCGCTCCTGGTGGTCGTGCTGCTGACCGAGGTTCCAGACAAAGAGTACTGGGGGTTGGGCATCTTTCTCCTGGCTGCGCTGACCGATGCCCTTGATGGGATTATAGCCCGCCGCACCAACCGTATTACGGTCACCGGCGCCATGCTCGACCCGATCGCCGACAAGCTCCTGATGAGTGCGGCCTTCATCTCCCTGGTCGGGCTGCACCAGGTTCCGGCGTGGATGGTGACCCTGATCGTCGGTCGCGAGTTCGCCGTCACCGCACTGCGGCTGATCGCCCTCGAGCGGGGGCGCGCGATCTCCGCGAACAGCCTCGGAAAGGCCAAGACCACGAGCCAGATCGTGACCGTCTCGATTCTCATCTTCAGCCTCAACTCCGAGGGTTGGCAGCTGCTCGCCCTCGTCGCCCTCTGGATCACGATCGGACTGACGGTCGCCTCGATGGTGCTCTACTTCTGGCAGAACCGGCACTTGCTGACCGAGGATCGGACGTGAGTCGAGGCCTGCTGCCGAGGCAGCTGCCTCTCTTCCTCGTCCGAGTCGGTCGCCGCAGCCCGGCGACGGTGCTCGGGATCGCCCTCGCGGCGTGGCTCGCGGCCGGGCTTCTCGCCTCGCAGGTCGAGATCGAAACCGACATCCTCTCCCTGGTGCCGCGCGACAACAAAGTTGTCGACGGGTTCCGGACGACGATCGAGCGATTCGGTTCCGTGGACACCCTGCTGGTGGTGGTTCACCTGGAGCCGGACCGGCCGCTCGCTGAGGCGGTTGAGTTCGCCGACCGCATGGCAGCCATGTTGCGGGAGTGGGAGCTCATCGACTGGGTGGAGTACCGGGTCGAGAGCTCGGCCGAAGCGGCGGTGCCGCTTCTCGACCGGGCGGCACTGTTCCTCGATCCGGTACAGCTCGACGAGGTGCTTGCGAGCCTCGAGGGCGAGGGACTGGAGCGGACCGTCGCGCGGCTGCGCGGCCAGCTGATGGCGCCGCAGGGCGTGGTCACCAAGGAGCTCCTCAAGATCGACCCGGCCGGTCTTCTGCCGCGCATCCTGTCGCGGGTCCGGTTCGGCGGTGTCGGGGTCCGGGTCGATCCGCAGACGGGCTGCCTGATCGACCCCGGGCAACGGTTTCTCCTGATGATGGCCAAGCCGATCCGTCCGGCGCAGGACCTCGAGTTCGACCGTGCCCTGGTGGACGGACTTGAGCAGCGGGTCGCAGCCCTGTCGGCGGCTTGGATGGACGAGTACCGGGGCGAGCCTGCTCTCCAGGTCGAGTTCACCGGCGGCTACGTGGTCTCCCTCGACGACGCCCGGCTCATCACCTCCGACATGGTGGTCGGTCTGGTGTCCTCGCTCGTCGGCGTCATGCTGCTCTTCCTGCTCGCCTTCCGCTCCCGCGCCGCCCTGGTCTACGCCTTCGTGCCGCTGGTGACCGGGATCGCGCTGACCTTCATCTTCGGCGCCCTGGCGCTGGGCAGGATCAACTCCCTGACCTCGGCATTCGGCGGGCTGGTCATCGGGCTCGGCATCGACTTCGTGATCGTTCTGTACGCGCGCTATGTCGAGGAGCGGCGCCGCGGCGCCGGGCATCAGGAGGCGGTCGATGCCATGGGCCGCCACACCGGGGTCGGTGTCCTGCTGGGAGCGGTGACCACCGCTGCCACCTTCTACTCGTTTCTCGTCACCGACTTCGCAGGGCTGTGGGAGCTCGGATTGCTGACCGGGACCGGAATCCTGCTGCTGGTCGCGACGGTGTACCTGGTCCTGCCGGCGCTGCTGACCCTGGTCGAGGAGCGGCGGCCCCGGCAGCATCGGCCGTATCTGCATTCGTTCGGCTCCGATCTCCTCTGCCAGCTGAGCTTGCGGCGGCCGCTGTGGACCATGGCGGTGGCGGTCGCAGTGACGGTCGCCCTCGCCTTCGCGGTGCGAGACCTGCGCTGGGACGACGATTTCCGCAACATGCGGTCGGGCGACAACCGCGCGATCGAGCTTCGGGACGAGGTGATGGACGCCTTCGAGCTTCGCTTCTCGCCGATGATCCTCCGCTTCGACGCGGCGACCGAGGAGGAGGCCCTGGCCCGCTGCCGCGCGGTGCTGCCGGCACTCGAGCGGCTGGTGGACGGCGAGAACCTGGCCGGGATCGACACCATCGCCGGCGTGATCCCGCCCGCCGAGCAGCAGCAGGCCCTGATCGCCCGACTCGAGCGAGCGGCCCCGGAGATCGAGGGTCTCAAGGTCCGGTTCGAGTCGAGCCTGCGGGCGCACGGGCTCAATCCCACGGCCTTCGAGGAGGGCATCGACCACCTCGTGGAAGCTCTCGAGAGGCGGCAGATGCTGTCGCTCGCCGATCTCGAGGGGACGCCACTGGCGCGGGTGATCGATCGCTACGTGGTGAGGGCCGGAGGCGAGGTGTCGGCCGCGATCTACCTCTACCCGCCGGTGGAGAGGTGGCGGCAGGGGGCGTCCGAGGAGTTGCTCGAGCTGGCGGAGGCGCACCCGGGCGCGGTGCTGGCCGGCATCAACCTCATTTCGGCCGAGCTGCGGAGGATCGTCTGGGACGACGCGATCAAAGCCCTCGCCCTGGGTCTCGTGGTGGTCTTCGTGCTCATGTGGGCGGACCTCGGGGGACCGGTGCGTGCGCTGCTGGCCCTGCTGCCGCTGCTGGTGGGGATGGTGTGGATGCTCGGTGGGATGGCGCTGCTCGGCGTCCGTCTGAACTTCTTCAACATCTTCGTTCTGACGATGATCGTCGGGATCGGCGTGGATTACGGCGTCCACCTGCTGCACCGCTGGTACGAAACGGATGGAGATCACGCCCAGGTCGGAGAAACGGCCAAAGCCATCGCGGTCGCGTCGCTGACCACGATCGTGGGCTTCGGTTCCCTGGTCCTGTCCCATTACCCTGGCCTGCGGTCGGTCGGAGCGGCGGCGATTCTCGGCGCCGTCTCGACGGCGGTCCTCGGCATCACGGTGCTGCCCGCCCTGCTGCGCATGAAGGAGAGAACCAATGATCCGTGAGCTTTCTCGCAAACACCTTGCCTGGAGTTGCCCCAAGAGCTGGTTGCCGGCGAAGGGCCCGGAGTCGATCGCGCCCGCGCCGTCGATCGTCGGTCAGGATCGCGCGGTGGAGGCGATGGCCTTCGGGCTCGGGATGCGAGGAATCGGTTTCAACGTCTTCGTGACCGGCATGTCGGGCACCGGGAGGCTCACGACCATCAAGAACCTCGTCGAACGACTCGCTCTGTCGGACGGCAAGCCCGAAGACATCTGTTTCGTCTTCAACTTCCGCAAACCCGAAGAGCCGTGTGCGCTGTTTCTCAGAGGGGGTGCCGGCACCCGGCTCAGGGACGGTATGGACGACCTCATCGAGGAGCTGTCCGAGAACCTGCCGGGGATCCTCGCCGATCGCGACTTCCGCACCCGGCTCGAGCGCTCGGTGGAGCCCCTGCAGCGCAAGGAGCGGGAGCTCGTGGAGGCCTTCGAGAAGGAGGTCAAGGAGGCGGGGTTCTCGCTCGTCCAGGTGCAGGCCGGATTGGTGACCCGGCCGGAAATCCTGCCGGTGGTGGGCGAGCAGCCGGTTCCGCTGGAGAAGCTCGGCGAGCTCGTGGAGTCCGAGGCGCTCACGGACGAGGAAGCGAAGGCGTTCGGCGAGGTTCACGGCCATCTGACGGAGCGCTTCCGCGATGTCTTCCAGGAAGTGGCGGAGATCCGGCGAGCGGTGCAGCAGCGCGTCGAAGACGTCCGCCGCAAGCTGCTGCGGCCGGCCTTCGACGCTGCGGTGGACAGGATCCGCAGGTCCGTCGACGATCCGCGCGTCGACCCGTACCTCGATGCGGTCGCGACCGACCTCGGCGAGAACCTGGAACTGTTCATTTTATCCGAGGAGGAGGTGCCGGCCGAGGTCGACCGGTTCCTGCGCTGGCGCGTCAATCTCGTGGTGGACAACACCGATGTCAGCGGCCGGCCGGTGGTCCTGGAAACCGAGCCGACCTACACCAATCTCTTCGGCACCATCGAACGCACGCTGACCTCGGCCGGCGAAGCGACCACCTCCTTCATGCGGATTCGCGCCGGGTCCCTGATGCGCGCCAACGGCGGCTTCCTGGTGCTGAACGCGGACGACGTGCTGATGGAGCAACGGGTCTGGCCGGGGCTGAAGCGGGCCCTCAAGTACCGTCGGGTCCAGATCCAGACCCTCGAAAGCCTGGTCTTCGGGGCCGCCATCCTCAAACCGGAGCCGGTGCCCATCGATGTGAAGGTGGTGATCATCGGGAGTCGGGACATCTTCGATCTCCTCTTCCGGTACGACACCGACTTCCCGAAGATCTTCAAGGTCCTGGCGGACTTCGACAATCTGTTGGCCCCCTCGCGCGAACACGCCAGAGGTCTGGTGTCGGTGCTGCGCAAGGTGATCGTCGAGGAGGGGCTGCTCGAGCTCGACAACGGCGGCGCGGCGGCGATGTTGGAGGAGGCGGTTCGGATCGGCGGCTGGCGGCGCAAGTTCTCGAGCCGCTTTTCGGACCTCGCCGACCTGCTGCGCGAGGCCTCCTACCGCGCCGAGGTCGCGGGCTCGAAGCTGATCTCCGCCGAGCACGTCCAGGGTGCCTACGCCGCGCGGCAGCGGCGCCACGGCCTCAGTGAGGACCGCACCCAGGAGTTCATCACCGAGGGGATGGTGCTGATCGAGACCTCGGGCACCAGGGTCGGACAAGTGAACGGCCTCGCGGTCTACGACCTCGGCCACCACCGTTTCGGCAAGCCGACCCGCATCACGGCCCAGGTCGGCATCGGCCGCGAGGGCGTGATCAACATCGAGCGCCAGGCGCGGCTCTCAGGCCCGAGCTACGACAAGGGAATCGGCATTCTCACCGGCTACCTTCGGGGCACATTTGCCCGCCGCTCGCCGCTTTCGATGGCCTGCTCGGTGACATTCGAGCAATCCTACGGCGGGGTCGACGGAGACTCGGCGTCGTCGACCGAGGTCTACGCCATCCTGTCAGCCCTCGCGGACGTCCCGCTGCGCCAGGAAGTGGCGGTCACCGGGTCCGTCGACCAGACCGGCAGAGTGCAGGCGATCGGCGGCGTCAACGAGAAGATCGAGGGTTTTTTCAAGCTCTGCGATGCGCGGGGGCTGACCGGACGTCAGGGCGTGCTGATTCCAGCCGCCAACGTGGACGACCTCCACCTCACCTCCGAGGTGGTCGAGGCGGTGGACGCGGGCCGCTTCCACGTCTGGGCCACGGACACCATCGCCGACGGCATGGAGCTGCTCACCGGCCGACCGTCGGGGTCCTGGCACCCGTCGAAAGGCTGGACGAAAGGCAGCACGTTTGAAGCGTGCCAGCGCCGCCTCGACGAGATGGTCGATTTGATGCGGCGGGCCCTGCGAGGCCCGACGATGGTGATCCAGGCCGATGGCGAAAAGTGATGTAGGACACGCCGGGGGCGGTGTTGAGAAGACGTATTTGTGACAAATCTCACGACCATTTGACACCTCGGGTATCGGATGGCACAATCAGCGGGCGACACTGCGCGAGTTGTGTTTGCTGACGGCTTGTTGGAGGGGGGGCGCATGCCGGCGCGACTGAACACGGTCATCATCGTGCCGCACAGCAAGGCCCGATTCGTCAAGTTCTCGTTTTCCACGAGAACCGCGGTCGTGGCCGCTTGTGCGGCGGTGCTCGCCCTGATCCTCTCGATCGTGGCGATCGCCTACACCGGCAGCGCCGTCAACCGGCGCATCGAGGTCGCACATCTGCAGGCCGAAAACGAGGAGCTCGCCACCGTCAACAAGGACCTCGAGCGGACCGTCGCCGAGGTGCAGGGGCGGCTCGACGAGTTCGAGGAACGCACCGCCCGTCTCGCTCTGGCGGCCGGTCTCGAAGCCGAGTCGATGGGCTTCGCGGGCCCCGGCAGCGCCACAACCCGAGTCGGCGCCGGCGGACCGTACGACCGCCTCCCGGAGTCGCCGGAGGCGCTGACCGAGCAGGGACGATGGGTGCAGCGGCAACTCGACAGCCTCGAAGGGCACCTTGACGAGCAGGTCCGGGTTCTCGCCTCGACCCCTACCATCACGCCGGCTCTGGGTCTGATCACGGACGGGTTCGGGCGCCGCAAGGACCCGATCACGGGGCGGCTCGCGTTCCATCGCGGCCTCGACATCTCGGCGCGGCGCGGCAGCCCGGTCAGGGCGCCGGCCGACGGGATCGTGGTGTTCTCCGGTCGCAACGGCGGGCTCGGCCGGATGGTCCGCATCTCGCACGACTTCGGCTTCACGACGGTCTACGGCCACCTCGACAAGATCACCGTGGAAGCCGGCGAGGAAGTGCACCGCGGGCAGCAGATCGGCCTGCTCGGCAACACCGGTCGCTCGACCGGCCCCCACCTGCACTACGAGGTCCACCTCGAAGGCAAGGCGGTCAACCCGCTGTACTACATCCTCGACGCCTTCTGAGCGGTCACCCCGGCGGCACCACCAGCGCGCCCGTGGGGCGCGCTTTTCAGTTTTGAGTGAAGAGTGAAGGGTGAAGGGGTCAGGGGTCAGGGGTCAGGGGTCAAGACTCGCGCATCCAACCCGTCATGCTTCACCTCTTCACCCGGACTTGGCGGGTGGGTGGAAATCCGAAATTCGAAATCCGAAATCCGAAATGGGTGGGCGGGCGGCATTCCGAATTCCGAATTCCGAATTCCGAATTCAAGACCTGGCCATCCCATGTTTCCCGGATGAGCCCAACGTCCTACCGATGCCCGGCGTCCTCGCCGAAGTACGCCGCGGCCCCGCCGGCGATGATGAGGAGGCCGCCCACGACGCTGAGGAGATCGGGCACCTCGGCCCAGAAGACGAAGCCGAGGAGGGCCGCGAAGAGGATCATGCTGTAGCCGTAGATGGAGACCTCGGCGGCGGGCGCGTGCCGGTAGGCGATGGTGAGCCCGAACTGGCCGAGCGCCGCCGCCAGCCCGATGCCGAGCAGCCACCCGATCTCGTCCCCCCGCGGCGTCCGCAGATCGGGGATCGCGAAGGGCAGCAGGCCGACGACGGTCACCAGCGAGAAGTGGACGATGATGGTCTCCGGCGCCTCCCGCGAGCGCAGCGAGCGCAGGGCGGTGTAGGCGCCGCCGGCGAAGATCGCCGAGCCGAAGCCCACCACCGCCGGCAGGACGCTGAGGTCGAAGCGCGGCTTGATGATGAGGAGCCCGCCGGCGAAGGCCGCGACCATGCCGGCGACGACCCACCGCGTTGGCCGCTCGCCGAGGAACGCCAAGGCGAAGACGGCCACGAAGAAGGGCGACAGCCGCGTCAGCATGGTGGCGTCGGCCAGCAGCAGCTTGTCGATGGCGTAGAAGTAGCAGACGCCGCCGCCGAGGCCGAGCAGCGAGCGCGCCAGCAGCAGGGGCTGATTGCCGGCGCGGCCGAGGAGCGATCGTTTGTGCCTGATCGCCAGCGCAGCGGCAAT
>DATIVB010000602.1:0-5210 GCA_035466375.1 Chondromyces sp. | reverse complement strand
CAGCAACGGGACGGCGAGCGCCGTCGTTTCGCTCGAAGCCGGCAGGGCCTACAGGTTCCGCTACCGCAGCGCGAGCGGCGCCTGGTTCAACGACGACGCAGCGGACGCCTACGAGCCCAACGCGCACGGCTCCACCGACTGCATTGTCGTGACGTGACGGCGCAGCGACGACGTCGAGGAGCTCAGCCGAAAACAAAGGCCGCCCTGTGGGGCGGCCGACTTATTGGAATGGCGGGGCCGACGAGACTCGAACTCGCGACCTCCGGCGTGACAGGCCGGCGTTCTAACCGACTGAACTACGACCCCGCACTCGTGCCCGGTCAGAGGTGGTGGGAGGTGGGGGATTTGAACCCACGACCCCCTGCGTGTAAGGCAGGTGCTCTGACCGCTGAGCTAACCTCCCGAACGGTGGACCGTTGGGAGCGTCATGGTAGAGGCCAATCCGTTTTGTGTCAAGCCTCCCCCCCGGCATCCCTCGGCGTGCGCCAAGGCTGTTCGACTTCGCCGGGGCGGTCGTCTTCTCCCATTTCCTGCTCACTTTACAAGCCGGGCGGGAGTGCCATAATGAGGCCATGACAGACCCTCACGAGATCTGGCGGCTCGCCTCGTGGATCGCCCGCCAGGAAGGCGGCGCCGTCCGGCTCGGTTGGTCCGACGGCGAGCTCATCCTCCGCATCCACAACGGACGCATCCGATTCGCCGAGGGGGTCGACCCCGAGGAGCTGTGCCGGCGCCTCAGCTGCCAGCCGACCGGTTGCTCGGATCTTCTGGACGAGGCGCGCTCTCTGGCGGCCAAGCGCGAGATCGCAGAGACCTTCGCGATGGGCGCGGCCAAAGAGCTGCTGCAGAAGCGGATCAAGGGGTGGCTCCTCGACCCCGACCGCGAGCTCGAGATCGTCGAGGGCGAGCCCGACCAGGTCGACGGCGCGACGATCTCGATCAGCCACACCCTGGTCGAGCTCGTGCTGTCGGACACCTCCGGTTCGACGGCGGAGGCCATTCTCCCCGATCTCGACGTGCTGCTGAGCCGATCTCCGAGGTTTCTCGACCTGTATGCGCCGCTGCGGTTGTCCGAGGAGGCGGACCTCATTGTCTCGAAGATCACGGGCGAACGCACGGCCCGGGAGGTAGCGGAGAGGTCCGAGCACGGGGCCGGCGAGGTCCTGCGGCTGCTCGCCGCGCTGGTGGTCGTGGGGATCCTCGAACCGGAACCGTCACTGACGCTCGGCGGCGACGTGGACTTGTTGCCGGACGAGGACCTCGAGGAGAAACCGCGACGGCGGATCCCGGTGAGCTGGATCCTCGGAGCCGCGGCGATTCTGGTCGTGGTGCTCGCAGCGATCGCGTGGCTGGTCAGCCGGCCCGGTGCCGAGGTGGTCGGCGAGGCCGACGCCTCGCGAGTGGGTCGCCACTGGGCCTTGGTGGTCGACATGGGCTGCGAGCCCCAGGACCTGCAGCGGGTGCTGAAGAAAGCGCAGCAGAACCCGAAGGCGCTCCGTCCGGTGTCGGTCGAGGCGCGCGGCGGCAAGCCCTGCTGGCAGCTGGTATGGGGCAGCTTCACCAGCCGCGAGTCTGCCGAGCGAGCCGCCCGGGACCTGCCCGGCGCCCTGCTCGAGAGCGGCTTCGAGCCCCATCCGATCGAGCTGACCGGCGACGAAGTGGTCCCGCAAACCACAACGGGCGGCTGAGTCCATGGCGGACAGCGCCGAAGCCCGGCCGCTGCCGTCGTGGCTGGCGCGCCTCGCGGCCGCCCGCGCCACCGGATTCCTGGTCGCGGTGGCGGGCGACGAGCGGCGCGAAATCCTGCTCACCAACGGCGAGGTGCGGGCGGCGCGCTCGCAGGTCGAGGACGAGAAGCTCGGAATGTGGCTGGTGGCGAGAGGGCGGATCAGCGAAGACGACCGTGCCCTCAACCTTCTCGCCCAGGGTGGCGGCGTCTCACCACCGCTCGGGCACATCCTGGTGACGCGGGGGCACCTCTCGCCGGAGGACCTCGAGGCGGAGCTTCAGGAGCTCGCCCTGACCATCATCCGCCGGGCCGCGGCCGCAGCCCGCACCCGGTGCAGCTTCATCGACGGCGGCGGCAAAGGGCAGCTCGACACCCTCCCCAATGTCGTCACCTCCCAGATCGTGCTGCTCGCCGCGCGGAGCTGCCAGGACATCGAGGGCATCCGGCGCGAGATCGGATCGCTGCAGCAGCGTGTGCGGCTTGCGCCGACGTTCAAGGAGATGCTCGAGGAGATCGAGCTCACCCCCACCGAGGGCTTCCTGCTGAGCCGGCTGGACGCAGCGCGTGACATCGCGGGTCTCGTCAGGCTCTCCTCGCTGCCCGAGGCGCAGCTCTTCTCGACGCTCTACGTTCTCGTCCTCTCCGGCGCCGTGGTCCTCGAGGGCGGGGACGCCGCGGTGCCGGCGCCCGGTCTGGACGGGACGCCAGCGCAGGTGGGCGACGACTCGGGCGGCGCCGAGCACGAGGCCGGTGCCCCGCCCGGCGCCGAGGGCGACTTCAGCCAGCGCCAGATCGACGAACGCAAGTTCATCCGCAAGCTGTCCGAGTCCGTCACCAAGGTCGACCACTACAAGGCGCTCGGCCTGACGCCGGAGGCCAACCCGGCCGAGATTGCCGATTCCTGGAACCAGATGCGGTCCCGCTACTCGCCGGAGGCGGCGAGCCGGCCCCACCTGCGCGACATGGTGACGCACCTCGAACGCATCGTCGAGCGGGCGCGCGGCGCCTACGAAGTGCTGTCGGACTACAAGGCGCGGGAGCGCTACGACCGGATCCTCAAGTCGGTCGAGAAGGACCGTGCGACCATCGAGTCCTCCGGGCGCGGCGAGGTGGACCCCAAGGCACGGAAGGCGCTGGTCGAGGCCAACCTCAAGCGGGCGGACGAGCTCATCCGCGACAAGGAGTTCTACCTCGCCATCCAGCTCCTCGAGCGTGCCTGCGCGCTCGACCCGCGCCCCGACGAGCTGCTCAAGCTCGCCCGCCTCCTGCAGCGCAACCCGCTGTGGGCCAACCGGGCGCTCGCGTGCCTGCGGCGCGCGATCGAAACCGACCCCAAGCATGTGGAGTCATGGCTCGAGCTCGCCGATTTCTGGCGTCGTCGCAACCACGCCGAGCGCCAGCGCAAGTCCCTCGAGCGGGCGCTGGCGGTCGACCCGGACAACGAGACCGCCAACCGGATGTACAAGGAGCTCGCGGGCGCCAAGGAGCTGCAGCGGCTGCTCCGCCGCGCACGCCAGATGCGCTGAGATGCCGGTCGTCATCGACGGCAACAACCTCCTGCACAGCCTGCCCGGCGGTGGCCGGGGCCGCGACGAGGTGCGCCGCCGGGCGCTCGAGACGGTGCGCCGCGAAGGACTGCAGCTGACGGTCGTCTTCGATGGTCCGCCGCCGTCGGGTTCCCCGGGAATCGAGCACCTCGGCCGCGTCACCGTGCGCTACTCGGGTTCGGCCACCGCCGACGAGGTGATCCTGGGGCTCCTTCCTGGAGGCGGTGCCGCCTCGCAATGGGTGGTCGTGACCGACGACCGGGGGCTCCGCCTCCTGGCTCGGCAACGAGGCGCGAACGTGCGCTCACTCGCAGAGTGGCGGAGCCGGCGCCGGACGCCACCGCGCCGTGCTCCCCGGGAGCCCCGCCTCTCCTCCCACGAGATCGCCGAATGGGAGGCCTTCTTCGCGGGCAGGGACCACGGCGAGGACTCCTAACGTTCTAACGTGCAACGCTTTAACGTTCCAACGTCGTCCGGGTTGGCAGCCGGCGACTTCAGCGGTAAACTCCCGCCGCGGCCGGCGGCCGCGGGAGGATTGAAATGGCTGACATTCTGGGTGAAATGAAGAAGTTCTTCTCCGATCTCGGGCTCCACCTCGAGCTCGGAATCAGGGATTCGAATCTCGGCGCCTGCACCGGAGAGTGGATCGAGTCCGAGCATCCGAGCAAGCTCGTCTCGGTCAACCCGACCGATGGCGAGCCCGTCGCCAACATTCTCCAGGCGGACGAGGCGGCCTACGAGAAGGTCATGGCCGCAGCGACCGGGGCCTTCCCGAGCTGGCGGATGATGCCGGCGCCGGCGCGCGGCGAGGTGGTCCGCGAGCTCGGCAACGAGCTCCGGGTCTTCAAGGAGCCGCTCGGGCGGCTGGTGTCGCTGGAGATGGGCAAGATCCTCTCCGAGGGCCTCGGCGAGGTCCAGGAAATGATCGACATGTGCGATTTCGCGGTCGGGCTGTCGCGCCAGCTCTACGGCCCCAACATGATGTCCGAGCGGCCCCGCCACCGCATGTACGAGCAATGGCACCCGCTGGGGGTCGTCGGCATCATCACCGCCTTCAACTTCCCGGTCGCGGTGTGGGCGTGGAACGCTGCGCTGGCGGCGGTCTGCGGCAACACCATGGTGTGGAAGCCGTCGTCGGACACGCCGCTCACCGCCGTCGCGGTGCAGCACATCTGCAACCGGGTGATGAAGCGGCACGGCCTCGAGGGCGTCTTCAACCTGGTCATCGGCCCCGGGCGCACGATCGGCGAGCTGATGGTCAACGACCCGCGGGTCCCGCTGATCTCGTTCACCGGCTCGACCGCGATGGGCCGCCACGTGGCCGAGGCCACCGCGCGCCGCTTCGGGCGCTCGATTCTCGAGCTCGGCGGCAACAACGCGATCATCGTCGCCGAGGACGCGGACCTCGAGCTCGCGGTGCGCGCGATCCTGTTCGCGGCGGTGGGCACCGCCGGCCAGCGTTGCACCAGCCTGCGCCGCCTCTTCCTGCACAAAAATGTCGCCAAGCAGGTGATCGATCGTCTGCTCAAGGCCTACCCGAGCATCCCCATCGGCAACCCGCTCGAGGAGGGTGTGCTGATGGGCCCGCTGGTCAACGAGCGGGCGGTGGAGGACCACCTCGCGGCGCTCGACAAGGTGCGCGAGCAGGGCGGCGAGATCCTGTACGGGGGCGGCCGGCCCGAGCGGCCCGGCTTCTTCGTCGAACCGACGATCGTCAAGGCGCAGCCGGACCTCGCGATCGCGCGCGAGGAGACCTTCGCACCGATTCTCTACGTCTTCGAGTTCGAGAACCTCGAGCAGGCGATCGCGATGCACAACTCGGTCGACCAGGGGCTGTCGTCGGCGATCTTCACCGACAGCCTACGCGCCGCCGAGCGCTTCCTCTCCCACGAGGGCTCGGACTGCGGCATCGCCAACGTCAACATCGGCACCTC
>DATIVB010000601.1:0-4794 GCA_035466375.1 Chondromyces sp. | reverse complement strand
ATCCACGAGTACTCGCACCACGAGTAGCCGATCTCGAGGCTCTTGGCGAGGCCTTCGCCGAGCAGGACGCCCTCGAAGCCGCGCTTGCGGTGGGCCTCCTTGACGCCGAGCGTGATCAGGCGCAGGCCCTCGAGGGACTCGGGCTTCGTCTTGAGGACGTGCTTGAGGGTCCGCAGGGGGTGGCGCCAGGGCGAGCCGTCGAGGTCGGCCAACACCGGGTTCCAGTCCGGCGCCGTGAGCAGAAAGGCCACCGGCTCGTCCTCGTACAGCGCGAAGCGCAACAGATCCTCCTGCACGAGCGGCTTGAGCTCCTTGGCCAACCAGGTGATCTCGGCGTCGCTCATGGGCACGAAGCCCCAGTTCTTCTCCCACGCCGCGTTGTAGATCTCCTTGACCAACCGCACCTCGCCTTCGAAGTCCTCCAGGTTCGCGCCCCGGGTCGTGAGGCCGGGATTGCGCGACCGGGTGCGTTCGGCGAGCCGCTGCAGGCGCTCGAGGCTCGCGCCGTGGACCGGCGAGATGTAGGCGTGGAGGTCCTTGACCTTGGCGTAGCCGGCGCCCTCGATGAGCCGCGGGTAGAAGCGCGGGTTGTACGTCATCATCAGCACCGGCGGGCGGTTGAAGCCCTCGACGAGCAGGCCGCACTCGTAGTTGGTCGACGGATTCATGGGCCCGCGCACCGCGGTCGCGCCGCGCCCGGCGGCCCAGCGCTCCACCGCTTCGAGGAGCCCGCGCGCGACGTCCGGGCGGTCGATGCACTCGAAGAAGCCGAAGAAGACGATCTGCTCGTCGTGCACGCGGTTGTGGGCGTGATTGAGGATCGCCGCCACCCTGCCGACCACGTCCGGGCCCTCCCAGGCGAGAAACAGCTCGAGCTCGGCCTCGCGGCCGCCGTCGTAGAAGGGGTGGCGCTTGACGTCCAGCATCTCGCGCACCGAGGCCTTCAGCGGCGGCACCCAGTTGCGGTCGTCGCGGTAGATCTTCCACGGCAGGTCGATGAAACGCTTGCGGTCGCCGCGTCCGCGCGCCGCCCGTACGGTCATGCGATCACCCCCATCTCGCGGCCGACCTTGCGGAAGGCCTCGAGCGCCCGGTCGAGGTGCTCGCGGGTGTGCGTCGCCATGTACGAGGTGCGCATCATCGCGCGCCCCTCCGGCACCGCGGGCGAGACCACGGGGTTGGCGAACACACCCTCCTCCTGGAGGCGGACCGTCATCTTGAACGCGGCGAGGTCGTCGCCCACCACCAACGGGATCACCGGCGAAGCGGAGGCGCCGGTGTCGAAGCCCATGGTCGTGAACTCGCGCATCATGTGGTTGGTGTTGTCCCACAGGCGCTGCCGCCGCTCGGGCTCGCGCTCGATGATCTCCAGCGCCTTGATGACCGACGCCACCGATGCCGGCGGCGGCGCCGCCGAGAAGATCAGAGATCTTGCCTTGTGCTTGATGTAGTCGATCACCTCGGCGTCGCCGACCACGAAGCCGCCGACCGCCGCCAGCGACTTCGAGAAGGTCCCCATGACGAGATCGACCTCGTGCTCGAGCCCGAAGTGTTCCGGGGTGCCGCGCCCGTGCTCGCCCATCACACCGATGCCGTGCGCGTCGTCGACCATCAGGCGCGCGCCGTGCCGGTTCTTGTGCTCGACGATCCCCGGCAGATCGGCGAGGTCGCCCTCCATCGAAAACACGCCGTCGACGACGATCATCGTCCCGCGATCGGCCTCGACGCTGCGCAGGCGCTCGGCGAGCGCGTTCATGTCGTTGTGGGCGAACTTCAGCACCCGGCCGTACGAGAGCCGCGCGCCGTCGAGGATGCACGCGTGGTCGAGGCCGTCGAGGATCACCGTGTCATTGCGGCCGATGAGGCTCGAGATCACGCCGAGGTTGACCTGGAACCCGGTCGAGAAGGTGAGCGCGGCCTCCCTCTTCATGAAGCGTGCGAGCTGCTCCTCGAGCTCGACGTGGATCTCGAGGGTGCCATTGAGAAAGCGCGAGCCGGCCGTCCCGGTGCCGTACTTCTCGAGGGCGCGCGCCGCGGCCTGCTTGATCTCGGGGTGGTTGGTCAGGCCGAGGTAGTTGTTGGAGCCGAGCATGATCACGCGGTGACCGTTCATCGACACCAGCGGATCCTGTCCGGACGCGATGATCCGGAAGTACGGGTAGAGGCCCAGGTCTCGGATCTGAGCCGCTTCCTGCCAGCTGAAGCACTTGTGGAAGACGTCCATTTCACTCCGTCAGTGAGGCGAAGGCGCGGCGGGCGGCCGCGCTCGTGAACCCTCGTGCAGCGCGGCCATCATAGCAGGAGAGGGCCCTGTCTCAGCGCAGCCACCCCCTCGACCGGTACCACGACCAGGCGTCCGCCGCGCCGGCCTCGAACGGCTTCAGCCCGGACAGGCCGAGGGCCGCGAGCGAATCCGCGGTGCGCGAGCTCCAGTGGCGGGCGAGCAGCTCGCGGCTCTTGTCCGCGGTCAGCGCCAGCCGCCGCCATCCCAGGCGCTGCAGCAGGCTGCCCGCCGCCCCCGCACCGGTCACCAGAGCCGGTGGCAGGCGGAGGACGCGGGCGCGCAATCCGCCGGCTGCACAGAGCGTGGAAATCAGCTCTTCGAGCCGCAGGGGGTCGGGATCGCCGACGTGGTACACCGCTCGCGGCGGCGCCACGGCGGCGGCGACCGCCGCCCGCACGACGTCCCCGACCCAGGCCACGGTCAGCCAACGCTCACCGGAGGGGATCGCCACCGCGCCCCGGGCCGCCATGCGGAAGAACTCGAAGACGTCGGTGTCGCGCGGCCCGTAGATCGCGGGCGGGCGGAGGATCGACCACTCCGCCGGCACGGCGAGCGCGGCGACCTCGCGTTCCGCGGCGAGCTTGGAGCGTCCGTACCACGAGATGGGCGCCGGCTCGCACTCCGGCCCGACGCCCTGCGGATCGGGCGACGGTCCGGCCGCGGCCAGCGACGACACGTGCACCAGACGCGCCTCCGGCGCCGACGCCGCGAGCGCCCTCACCAGATTGGCGGTCCCCCCGCGGTTGCCGCGATCGAAGTCCGCCTCGCGGCCGGCCCGCAGCACCCCGGCCAGGTGGAACACCGTGCCCGCATTATCGACCAACTGCCGAAGCGCCGCGCCGTCCTCGAGGTCCCCCGGCACCCACTGCACCGGCGCGCCGGCAATCCAGCGCGGCGCGGCGGGGTCGCGCACCAGCACCCGCGGCGCAACGCCCGAGGCGCACAGCAGGTCGACCAGGTGCGACCCGACGAAGCCCGTCCCGCCGGTGATCGCCACCGGCTGCGGCAACGCCTCGATCCAGTGCGCCACCGCCTCAGGTGGAACGAGGGGGTTGGAAGGCGAGTAATCGTCCATGTGCGGAGGATTGTAGCCGCACGGTCGGGAGCATTTCGGATTTCGGATTTCGGATTTCGGATTTCCGCCCGCCCGCCCCGGGTCGCTGCAACGTGAGCCTCTTGCAGAATTCCCGATTCCCGTTGTATGCGGATCCTTCAGGGTCCGCCGACGGATGCTTCAGGGCTCTTCTCGCGCACCCTAAAGGGTGCGCCTACAAGAACTTCGCGAACGCTCTTTTTCGCCGCACATGCGATTTGAAGTCCGGTTATGTCGGCCCTTTGGATTTTGCAAAAGGCTCATGTTCGAACGTTGCACGTTCCACGTTCCCACCCCTCCCGCCCGGCAGCCGGGACGGCTGCCCCACAATACCCACCGCGTGCTGTGCCGCTTTGTGGGGCACGCGTCTCGCTTGGGCGGAAATCCGAAATCCGAAATCCGAAATCGACGTGAGGGCGGGCGGGCGGCAAATTCGAAATTCGAAATGGGCGGGGCGGGCGGCCAACGTTCCAACGTTTAACGTTCCAACGTTCCAACGACGGGCGCGGGCGGGCGGGCGGAAATTCCTAATTCCGAATTCCTAATTCCTCATTCAATCCCGACGTACTCCCCCCACGAGCTCGAGGTCTCCCACACCCGCACCCGCTCGAGCTCGAGGTCCTTGGGGATCTCGTAGGGAGTGCCGCTGGGCGAGCGCACCGTGCCGTCGGCGGCGAGCCGCTCGGCGATCTGCAGATAGAGCCACCGCGCCAGCACCTCGGTCGTCGGGTCGACGTCGTCGAACAGGAGCACCCGGTCGCCGATCGCCATCAGGCCCTGAAGCTGCGGGTCCTTCGAGTTGAGCGCCATGGCGTGGTCGAGCCGCTCCACGACGTCGACGACGAGCATCTTGAGCGCCTTGTAGTCGCAGACCATGTCGTTGCCGTCGAGCTCGCGGCCGCGCGCCACGACCTCGATGCGCAGGCTGTGGCCGTGCGGGAACCGGCACTTCTCCGGGTGCTTGCTCAGACGGTGGCCGTACTCGACCTCGAAGGTCTTCGCGATCCTGAAAAAACCCATTCACACTCCCCTGCCGCCGCCGAAGAGGTCCAGCTGCAGGCGGGGAGTGTAGCGAAAGCCGTGCGCCAGGCACAAGGCGGCGACCGCGGGCGCGCGTTCGGCGACCTCGGCGGCGCTGCGGCCCTGGGCCATCAGCAGCACCCGCGACGGGTTCACCGGACCGACCTCCTCGAGCAGGTCCAGCACCTCCGGCATGTCGTCGCCGCTTTCGACGACGAACTTGAGTTGGTGCTCGGGAAAGCGCGCCAGCAGGCGCCGCAGCGGCCCGAGGTCTCCGCGCAGACGGCGGTGGCTCGCCCGCTTCGCGCCCGGCGGGTCCGAGTTGGCGGTCTTCGGGGACAGCGACAGAAGATCGCATGTGAATTCGGGGTCGACGGTGCCCGCCGTCTCCACCGTC
>DATIVB010000600.1:0-5581 GCA_035466375.1 Chondromyces sp. | reverse complement strand
TTCGCCATCCTCGGAGCGCTGATGACCCACGCCGACCAACCCGCCGCTGCCGTGACCGGAAATCGCCTCGCTCGGGCTTCGAGCCCCTACCTCCTGCAGCACGCCGACAACCCGGTGGACTGGTTCCCCTGGGGTGAAGAGGCTTTTCGCAAAGCCGCGGAGGAGGACAAGCCGATCTTCCTCTCCATCGGCTACGCGACCTGCCACTGGTGCCACGTCATGGAGCATGAGAGCTTCGAGGACCCCGAGGTCGCAGCCTTGATGAACGAAGCCTTCGTCAACATCAAGGTCGACCGCGAGGAGCGGCCCGACATCGACCAGGTGTACATGACGGTCTGCCAGATGATGACCGGAGGCGGCGGCTGGCCGCTCACGATCCTCATGACGCCCGATCGCAAGCCGTTCTACGCAGCCACCTACCTCCCGCGAGACAGCCGCTCGGGCCGCGTCGGAATGACCGATCTGGTGCCCCAGGTGCAGAAGCTGTGGCTCGAGGACCGCGACCGCATCACCGACAGCACCCGGAAGATCATCGCCGTCCTTGAGAACGCCGCGGGCCGCCGATCGGCGGGGACTCTCGCGCCCGAAGCCGCCGACGAGGCCTTCAGGCAACTGGCGGGTCGCTACGACGCCGTCCGAGGCGGCTTCGGCACCGCACCGAAGTTTCCATCGCCCCACAACCTGGTGTTTCTCACCCGCTACTGGAGGCAGACCGGCAACCGCCTCGCCCTCGACATGGTGGAGCGGACCCTCGAGCAGATGCGGCTCGGAGGCGTCTACGACCAGATCGGCTTCGGCTGGCACCGCTACTCCACCGACGCCGAGTGGCTGGTCCCGCACTTCGAGAAGATGCTTTACGACCAGGCGATGATGACCATCGCCGCCACCGAGGCCTGGGCGGCGAGCGGCAACCCGGTGCTCGAGCGCATCGTCCGCGAGACGATCGCCTACGTGCTGCGCGACCTCAGCGCGCCAGAGGGCGGCTTCGCCTCCGCCGAGGACGCCGACAGCGAAGGCGAGGAGGGGCGCTTCTACCTCTGGACCCTGGAGCAGGTGACCGCGGCGGTCGGCGCCGACGACGCGGGCTTCGCGGCCGCTGTGTGGAACCTCGAGAAGGACGGGAATTACACCGACGAGGTGCGGGGCGTGCGCACCGGTCGCAACATCCCCCACCTGTCAGAGCCGCACGCCGCCGTCGCGCGCCGCCTCGGAGTCGAGAAAGAGGCCTTCGAAAAGAGGCTCGAGTCGGTACGCACCCGCCTGTTCGCGGTTCGCGAGGCGCGGGTCCACCCGCTCAAGGACGACAAGGTCCTGGGCGACTGGAACGGTCTCATGGCGGCCGCGCTGGCCCTGGCCGGGCGCGTCTTCGGAGAGCCGAAGTGGATCGAAGCCGCCGAGTCGGCGACCGCCTTCGTGCATCTGCGCATGCGGGCCCCCGACGGCCGCCTGCTCCACCGCTACCGCTCGGGCGACGCGTCCATCCCGGCCTTTCTCGACGATTACGTTTTCCTCACCACCGCCCACCTCGAGCTCTACGACGCCACCTTCGACGCCCGCCATTTGCAGCTCGCGGTCGAGTTGCAGCGCCGGACCGTGGAGCTCTTCCACGACCATGAGCACGGCGGCTTCTTCTTCTCCGCCACCGACAACGAGAAGCTCCTCGTGCGTCAGAAGGAGGTGTACGACGGCGCGATACCCTCCGGCAACTCGATGGCGGCCCACAACCTCGTGCGCCTGGCCAGGCTGACCGGCGACGACTCCTTCCGCCGGCTCGCCGACGGCGTGTTCGGAGCCTTCGCGAAAGAGGCCGAACGGCTGCCCTCGGCGCACGCCCAGCTCATGTCGGCGCTCCTGCGTGCTTCCGCACCCTCCCTCGAGGTGGTGATCGCCGGCGAACCCGAAGGCGCCGACACGCGAGCCCTGCTCGACGTCGTGCGAGCGAGCGAGCAGCCGTCCGCCGCAGTGCTCGTCGTTGCGCCCGGCGCGGCCGGCGCAGCGGTGCGCGAACTGGCCGCCTTCGCTGAAGCCTACGAGCCGGTTGAAGGCCGAGCCGCCGCCTACGTCTGCCGCGACTTCAGCTGCCGCCTCCCGACCACCGATCCCCGCAAGCTCGCCGAGCTCCTCGGAGCGGAGAATCAGGGAGAGCAGGAAGCGCCCTGAGACTCCGCGAGATTTCGAATTTCGAATTTCGAATTTCGGATTTTCCCCCACCCCCCCGTTTCCGTGACCGGATTCAGGGGCAGTGACAGCGGCAGATGGCAGTGACAGCTGCAGGGTCAGAGGGCAGTGACCGTGACAGTGACAGCGTCAGCGACCGTGGCAGCGAGCAGGCGGCGCGACCGCGGCATGACCACCTCCGAGTCGACACAACAGGCACCATCGCCTTCCGAGGCGTCAACGCGCCCCGTCGCAACTACAAAGGCACCAAGACACCAAGAAAAACACCAAGGAATCTCTTCGTGAACATCTTGGTGCCTTGGTGTCTTGGTGGTTCAACCTCGGGCGGGTGGGTCTGGACGACCTGCAGGTATTCCACCCTCGAAAACGCTGCTTGCTGTAACCGGCGATTACCGCTGCGCACTGCCACTGCCTCCGTGCCACTGCTCCTGCCAATGTCTTCGTGCGGACCTACAGCACCGCAGGTTCCGTGGGTGGGTGGAGATCCGAAATCCGAAATCAAAAATCCGAAATGGGCGGGTGGGCGGGAAGGCGCTACTATGGCCGCCCATGATCGAGACCCCGTTGCGACCGACCATCGACCTTGCCTGCGGCTGGGAGTTCCGCCGCGCCCGCGTCGGCCGCCAGTGGCTTTCGGGGAGCGGCGGGGCGGACGAGGTGGTCACGCTCCCCCACACCTGGAACGAGCGCGACACCTTCCAGATCGGCCGCACCAGCTACTCCGGTTGGGGCGCCTACCGCAGGCGCGTCGCGGTGCCGGCGTGCGAGAGCCCCGTCCCCCTGGAGTGGCAGGTCCGCGCCGGCGGCTTCTACGGCACCGGCGATGTCTGGCTGGATGGTCGGCGTCTGGCGTCGGTGAACGGCCAGTACCTGGGGGCGGCCGTCCGGCTGCCGACAGGTGCCGGTGGCGCCGAGCGACTACTGGCCATCCGGCTCGACAACCGCTGCCGACGGAACGAACTGCCGGGGCGTTGGCGGCACACGGTGCTGGAGCGATACCGACTCCCCGACCATCTGCTGCACGGCGGGCTCAGCGGCGGCGTCGTCCTGCAGGGTCTGCCGAGCTGCCGCTTCGACCTCGACCGGGTCGAGCTCGTGTCGGAGCGCCGATCCTCGGGCAGTGAGCGGATCACCATCCGCTGGGCGATGTTGGGCGGGGAGGCCGCCTGCGGCCCCGTCGTGGCGGAATGGACCGTGACGGATCCGTCCGGCACGACCGTGGGTGCGGCTACCGTGTCCGTGGCGGACGGCGTTGGGGCGCCGCGTGCGGTCGCGGTCGAGGTCGACGCGCCGCGGTGCTGGCGGCCCGGGGACCCGGCCCTGTACTGGGCGGAGGGCCGGCTCTCCGTCGCCGGGACGGCAGTCGACGTGGTCCGGGTCCGGTTCGGCATTACCCGCGCCGAGTTCCGGCCGCGCGAAGGGTTCTTCCTGGACGGCGAGCGGGTCGAGCTCCACGGCTGCAACCGTCACGAGGCCATACCCGGCTTCGGCAGCGCCCTTCCCGACGAGCTGCAGCGGCGGGACGCCGCGCTCCTCGACGAGCTGGGCTGCAACTTTGTCCGCCTCTCCCACTACCCGCAGTCGCCGGTCTTTCTGGACGCCTGCGACGAGCTCGGCATCATGGTCTACGCCGAGATCGCCGCCTGGAAGAGTGTCAGTTCGGCCGCCGGTTGGCTCCGGGCGGCGCGGCGGCAGATGCGCGGCATGGTCCTTCGCGATCGCCACCACCCGTGTGTGGTGCTGTGGGGCATGGGCAACGAGTCGCGCTCGCGAAAGGCATACCTGGAGCTGCGGTCCGTGGTCCGTGAGCTCGACCCGGCTCGTCCCGTCACCTACGCGGAAAACCACTTCTACCGGGCGCGTCGGCAGCGGACGCTGGGCATCCCCGACGTGTGGGGCATCAACTACGAGATCCCCGCGGCGGAGGCGGGCGCCGGATCCTGCCGGCTCGAAAACGTGGTCTTCTCGGAGTACGCCAACTACTCGCAGAGCTTCAAGGGCGACGATCTCTGTGAGCTCACCCAGGTGGCCATCCTCGAACACGAGTGGGAGCAGTTCGCCGACCTGCCCTTCGTGGCCGGCCACGCCGTGTGGTGCTTTGCCGACTACGCCAGCGAGTACCGGCGCCGCTTCCGCAACTGCAACGGCCTGCACGACGCATGGCGACGGCCGAAGATGGCGGCCGAGCTGTTCCGGGCGCGGTACGCTTCGCGGCCGTTCGTGTCGCTGTTCGTCACCGGGCCCGGTCCGACGGCCGAGCCGACGCGGTTTCGTAAGGAACACCGTGCCGACGGGGCGGGTCCGGCGCCGCTCGAGCTGCATGCCTTTACCAACTGCGAGACCCTGCGCCTCGCCCGCGACGGCGCCATGCTGGCAGTCCTCGAGGGCGCCATCCACCATGTGCTGCCGCTCTACGGCAGCTTCGAGGAGATCCTGGCCACCGGCTTACGGGGCGGGGTCGTGGTTCAGGGCAGCGCCCGGCGCCCCGGCGCGGCCGAGCGCATCCACCTCAAGACGGCCTCGGGCTCGTCGGCGCCCATTGTCCAGCTCGACGTGGAGATTCACGATGCGGCGAGCACGGTGGTCGGATCCTGGAATGGCCTGGTGCGGATCGCCGTCGACGGCCCCGGGCGCGCCCACCCGTACACCGAGGCCGGAGAGATCGAGCTCGCGCGGGGCGTGGGCAGGGCGTACGTGACGGTGTACGGCGGGCACGAGCCGGTGGTGGTCACCGTCTCCGGCCCAGGCGTGTCGCCGGGGATCCTCTCCATTCACGGGCCGTGACGGAGGTGTCCGGTGACCGCCGCGTCGACCGACACGAACCGTCAGATCTCCCAGCCCCACTTGACCTCCGCCCCGGGGGTCGCCCGAGGCCCAATCACGGACTGCTGATCTTCTGCTACATTCGCGGTGCCATGGCTGAAGATTCCGCCGGACGCCCCCCCGACGCCGCGCCCGCCCCGTCTCAGAATCTTGCGGGAGCACCGCCTCCCCGTGCAACGGCCGGTGCCGTTGCGCTTCGGCTCGCGGTCCTGTTCCTGGCGGCGCTCGCGGCAGCCGGCTGTACCACCGCCGTCGACCTCGGCGGCGGTGTCCGCCAGCACGGCGACCACATCTTCACCTACGAGGGCCCCGAGCTGGAAGCGGCTCTGACGACCCGCCAGGCGGAGTCCTCGCTGGGCGACGAGTGGCTGGTGCTCGCCGTCGAGCTCCGCAGCACCTCGCGCAGCGGACCGGTGACCGTCAGCCGTTCCGACGTCTCGGTTCGGACCCCCGATGGCAGGCGGCTGGCGCTCGTCGACCAGGACACCTACCGGACGAACTTCGGCCGGGTCCGGGTGGCGGTGGAGCGGGCCGTCACAGCCCTGCCCACCCTCGGGCGCTTCGACACCGCGCAGATGCC
>DATIVB010000599.1:0-3127 GCA_035466375.1 Chondromyces sp. | reverse complement strand
ATCATGAGCGATCGCAAGTACCGCCACCGCGGCTATCAGGACGACGACCGGGAGCGCGAGCAGCTCGAGCGGCAGCGCCCGAAGACCGACGGTGCGAGGCGCTACGACGACGCCCCGCGGGGGCGCGGGGTCGGGGCGCCGACCGCGGTCACCTTCAAGTGCGCGCGGTGCGGCCACGAGCTCGGCGAGGTCACGATCACCCGCGACACCACCTGCTCCTCCTGCGGCTCCGCCCTCCACTCGTGCACCAACTGCACCTTCTTCGACACCGGCTCGCGCTTCGAGTGCAAGAAGCCGATTCCCGCGAGAGTCGAGAGCAAGACCAAGGCCAACGACTGCCCGTTCTTCAAGCCCAAGGTGATGCGCGACCTGCGGGCGGCACAGCCCGAGAAGACGACCGACGCGAGGTCGGCCTTCGACGCCTTGTTCAAGAAGTAATGAAGCGTGAAGGAGTGAAGAAGTGAAGGGGTGAAGGTGTAAAGAGGTGAAGGCCGGCCCTTTACCCTTAACCCTTTACCCTTAACCCTTAACCCTTTACCCTCTACTCTTTACCCTTCACTGCTTCGACGAACCCGCCGTGATCGTCTCCAACCCGTGCGCGTTGGGGCCGGTCTCCTCGCGCCGCAGCATGATGGCGAAGAACAGGGCCAGGAAGCCGAGCGTGGAGAAGATCCACATCCCGGGCGCGTAGCCGCCGGGATTCGCGGCACTGGCCGCAAACGCGTCGTTGGTGCGGCCGATCAACCAGTTCATTCCGGCAACGCCGATCTGCTGGATGAGGGTCATGACCGCGTACGCGGTGCCGAGCCGCCGCTCCTCGACGATGTAGGCGACCGAGGGCCACATCACCGCCGGAATCAGCGAGAACGCGATCCCCATCATGACGATCGGCACCCACAGCGGCGTCAGGTGGTAGGCCATGATCACGTACACCGGCATCAGCAGGAGCGACCCGAAGGCCATGAAGAGGGCGCGTTTCCCGACCTTGTCGACCAGCAGGCCGAAGAGCGGGGTCGCGAACATGGCCGCGAAAGGCAGCACGCTGTTGTACTGCCCGGCGGCCTGCCGGGTCATGTCCCACGACTCGATGAAGAACTTGATGGCGAAGGAGCGGAAGGGGAAGATCGCCGAGTAGAAGGTCACGCACAGCAGGACCACGAACCAGAAAGAGCGGCTGAAGACGAACAGGTCCGAAAGCACGAGCTTGTCGACCTCTCCCGCCTTGCCCAGGCCGTAACGCCGCGCGGCGATCTTCTCGAGCACCGCGTAGGCGATCCCGGCCACCACGCACAGCAGGCCGATCACCGCCGCCACCACCAGCGGCCCCTGGAATCCCCCGTAGGCGAACTCGGCCCAGGTCGGCGACCAGTCCGCCGACACCGATCCGAGGCGGGCGATCGTGAGGTTGATGCCGAAGGCGAAGCTGAGCTCGCGGCCCTTGAACCACTTGGCGAGGGCGGTGGTGATGGCGACGATCAGCGGTTCGGAGCCGATGCCGAGCAGGAAGCGCGCCGCCAGCATCACGTTGAGGTCCGAGGTGACCGCCATCAGGACGCCGGCCACCGTACAGATCGACGCGAAGAGGACCGTCGACTTCGCGGTGCCGAACTTGTCGATGATCACGCCGCCGACGAGGAGCACGATCACGGCCGCGATGCTGTAGACCGAGTACAGCTGGCCGATGTTCTCGTCCGAGAATCCGAGGTCGGTCTTGAGGATGTCGGCGATCGGCGCGATCGAGTCGTAGACGTAGTAGTTGGCGAACATCGCCAGGCTGATGACGATCAGCACCACCCAGCGGTACATGGGCGAGGGCTGCGGCATCGCGGATCCGGTGGTCGGGTGGGTGTCGGCCATGGACATCTCCTTCGGCGGCGTCCGGGCATTGTAGCCGCTCCAGGGGGATCACGGTGCAGGGGGAAGACTGTATCTCCAATTGGTGTTATAATGACCGAACTATCCGTGGCGCCTCGGCGACCGCGGTCGCCGGAGGATCCTCAGATTTGCTGACTCGCCGCCGCTTTCTGAAGAATGCATCACTGACCGCCGCAAGCACACTTGGTGTGACGAGCTACGGCTTCGCGACCGCCCTCGACCTGCCCGGCGTGCGCCGGCGGAGCTTCCGCCTCGAAACCCTGCCCGCCGCCTGGGACGGGCTCAGGATGCTGCAGATCTCGGACGTCCACGCCGGCCCCTATATGGGCGTCGAGCGCATGATGCGGCTGAAGGACCTCGCACAGAGCCTCGAGCCCGACCTCATCGTCTTCACCGGCGACCAGATGGACCGGCGCGAGTCGGACGCCGATCTCTTTGCCGAGGGCTTCGCCGGCATCGAGGCGCCCATGGGGGTGTTCGGCATCCTCGGCAACCACGACCACTTCATCGATCCCGCCCTCTCCGAGCAGGCCCTGCGGGCGGCCGGTATCGAACCCCTGGTCAACCGCGGTGTGGTCTTCGACCGCAACGGCTCCACGATCGCCTTGATCGGCGTCGAGGACCTGAGCGCCCGGCCCGGCCGGCCGCTCGACTTCTCAGTGATCTCCAGGCACCCGACCTCGTTCCGCATCTGCCTCAGCCACCAGCCGCAGAGCTGGCACCGGGCGGCCGCTGCCGGCGCCCACCTGACGCTGGCGGGCCACACCCACGGCGGCCAGATCGCGCTCACCGGTCGCCATCTCAACGTCGCGCGCCTCAGCACCCGCTACATCGCCGGGCCGTACCGCCGGGAGGAGAACTACCTCTACGTGTCGCGGGGCGTCGGCGTCGGTGCGGTTCCGGTGCGGGTCGGAGCGCCGCCGGAGATCGATCTCCTCACCCTGCGCAGCGCCGTCGCGAGCCTCAGCGCCGTCGCTTAGATCTCACATCGTTCAAACGTTAGAACGTTGAACGTTTGAACGTTGGGAGCCCAGCGCGCCGCTTTCTCGTGATCCGGGCGGGTGGGTGGAACGTTTTAACGTTCTAACGTTTTAACGTTTTAACGTTCTAACGTTTTGCTTCGGCTACATGGGATAGAGCCCGTCGTCCCGGGTCGGCATCGCGCCGCCGAAGCCGCCGCCGCCCTCCTCCCCCATCTCCTCCTCGATGGCGTCGCCCATCTCTTCCTCGACCTTCTCGGGGTCCTCACCGG
>DATIVB010000598.1:0-4870 GCA_035466375.1 Chondromyces sp. | reverse complement strand
TCCGGCTGGACCCCCAACCGTTGGGTCGACGAGTTCTTCATCGGCGTCAAGGCCATCGCCTGGGGCGGGATCCTCACGGGCGTCGCCAAGGCCATCGTCGTCGTCATGGAGGACGCCCAGATCAAGGACACGATCATCTTCGCCCTGTCCAACTCCCTGAAGAGCCTGCCCGCCGTGATTTCCGCCCAGACCATGCTGGCGGCCCAGACCATCATCAACTTCTTCATTCCGTCGGGCAGCGGCCAGGCGGCCGCCACCATGCCGATCATGGCGCCGCTCGCCGACATGCTCGGTGTCAGCCGCCAGGTCGCGTGCCTGGCCTTCCAGTTCGGCGACGGGCTTTCCAACCTGGTGTGGCCGACCTGCGGCTGCGTGATCATCTGCGCCATCGGCGGCATCCCCCTGCAGAGGTGGTGGAAGTGGTTCCTGCCCCTTGCCGGCATCCTCTTCGTGATGCAGATGGCGCTGATCGCTCTGGCCATGGTGATGGGAATGTAGCGCCGGGTCGAGACACCTCGGGAGCCGAGCAGCGGAGAGGGGCCACCTCTCGCCGGGCTGCGGACCGCGCTCGTTGCCTCCTTCAATTCCAGTGACCCTCGGCGCTCTTCCGAATCGGGCGTTCGACCTGGCTGTGCATTTTGAGGAGCTGGGTGGACTCTCGGAAACTTATCAGATATGATAAACAGGATGGTCGATGTGAGTCCCACTCTCGAACGCGTTCTCCTGTCCGCTGCCCGGCTGCAGGCGGTCGTCCCTGACGCCGTTCTGGTTGGGGGTTCGGCCGCGGCGCTTCACGCCGGTCATCGCGACTCGTTGGACCACGATCACGTCCTGGCCGATCTCGTCGAACGGTATGAGACGGTGCTCGAGGCCGTGGAGGCCACCGAGGGGTGGGCCACGTCGGTGCGGGCGTCGAAGCCGCCGTTCACCATCATGGGCAGCCTCTGGGGCGTCGAGGCCGGACTTCGACAGCTGCGGCGAAGCCGACCCCTCGAGACCTGCGAGGTCGAGGTGGGAGAAGGAGCCGTTGTCGTCGCTCCCACCGCGGCCGAGGCCCTCCGCGTGAAGGCGTTTCTCGTCGTCCAGCGCAACGTTGTTCGCGACTATCTGGATGTCGTCGCTTTGGCCGAGCACCTCGGAGCGGACACCGCGGTTGAAGTCCTCTCCGAGATCGACGCCTACTACCTGGATCGATCCGGCGAGCACGGGTCGGTCCTCACTTCGCTCGTGATCTCACTCGCCGATCCGAGACCGCGAGACACTGAAGTGATCGACGAGCTGCCTCGCTACAAGGGGCTCAAGGACCGATATCACCGTTGGGAACGTGTCGTCGAGGCCTGTCGCTCCTTGGCGCTCCGGCTGGGAGGGGCGGTCTGATGCCAGTCGCATTCCGCAACGTCGACGCGTCGCCTACCGACGATGTCCGTACGTGGCCGTACGAAGCGCTGGTCGCGGTGATCGACCGCGGGCTGGTCCAGGACTGGCAGCCGATCTTCGTCGAGCTGCGTCGGTCGCCGTGGGGCAAGGTCGCCCGGCGCGTGGAGCACTATCTCTCCTACCGAGAGCCAGACGGGGTGAGCACACTGTTCGCCCTCGCCATCGAACGTTCCCGCATCGATGCCGACAGCGCCGATCGAGCCGAGGTGGCGGCGCGCGTTCGGGAGGCAGTCGCCGGGTCGGGGCTCACCAACAGCCGTTTCGCCCGGCTTGTCGGCACCAGCGCGTCGCGATTGAGCACCTACCTCAGCGGCCAGGTCACTCCCTCGGCCGCGATGCTGCTGAGAATCGAACGAGCGGCAAGGAGCACCCGGTCCTCGACGATGCGGGACCATGACCCGAAGGCCTAGTGGCTCCAGATCCCGCCCTCGCTCCGGAGAGCACCCCTGCACGAGGCCTTTTCGGGCAACTCACCGCCACACGACGCCTGCCACAGGCGGGCGGTGAGGTCGAGCGGACTGGCTGCCGGGCTGCAGCAACTCAGGATGCCGAGTGACGGTCGTGGAATCTCGGACTTCCCGGGGTCCTGAAGCCCGGAACCATCTCGGTTCGTGCGAGTCGTGGGTTCATCTTTCGCCACGAATCGTCACTGCCTGGGTGAACCCGTCGAACTCATGTCGCGAACTCCGTGCTGTCGACCTGCAGGTCGGCGGGTCATCCCGTGTCCGGGCTTCCCGATGCCGCCTTCTGTCTCCACTCTCTCGCCCGCGCGTCGTAGCCGCCCTCGGGCTCGGCCCGATGCCAGTCGTCGTAGAGGTCGGCGAGCACCCCGATGATGCGGTTGGTCTCGGCTTCGCCGGCGGTCAGTCGGGGGATCGAGTCGACGAGGAGTGCCTCGGCCTCCGCGCGCTCGCCGAGAGCGGCGAGGGCCATCCCGAGGTGCGCCGACGCCACGGCGCGGGTGTACGCGTCGTCCGGATGCTCCCGCTCGACGATCTCGTGCAGGCGCCGGAACAGGTCCTCGGCCTCCTCGGCACGGCCCTGCTCGAGGAGAATCGTGCCCAACACGTCCCTGGCCTCGATGGTGAGGGGGCTGAGGGGCCCCTGAGTCCGCTCAGCGGCCTCGACGACGCGGAGTGCCATGGTTTCGGCCTCCTCCAGACGCCCCATCCGTCCACGAACGAAGGCGAGCTGGACCATGGACAGCAGGGTCATCGGATGCTCCGGGCCGAGAACCCGCACGCGGGCTTCGATCACCTCCTGGTGCAGGGACTCCGCCCGATCGTAGTGGCCGAAGATCTCCTCGATCTCCGCCAGGTTGTTCAAGGTGTTGAGGGTGCTCGGATGGTCCGCGCCCAGAAAGCGCACCTTGAGCTCGAGGGCGCGGTTCCACAGCGGGACAGCCTCGTCGAATCGGCCCATGCTCGCGTAGATGTTCGCGAGGTTGTTCATCGGCCTCATGGTCTCCATGGAGCCTTCACCGAAGGTCCGCTCGCGCACCGCGAGCAGCTCCAGCTGCAGCGCCTCGGCTTCGTCGAAGCGCCCGCGCTCCTGGTAGAAGTTGGCGAGGTTGTTCATGGTCAGGATGGTGTCCGGGTGTTCGTCGCCGAGGGTTGTCCTCTGGAGCTCGAGGGTCCGCTCGAGCAGTGGTTCCGCCTCGTCCGACCGGCCCTCTTTGCCGTACACCCTGGCCAGCGTGCTCATGGCCTCCAGGGCACTTTCATGGGCCTCTCCGTGGATGCGCGTGGAGATCGCGAGCGCACGCGCCAACAGCTCCCCGGCCCGGTCGTAGCGTCCCTGTTCCTCGAACAGGAGGCCCAGGTCGAACAGCGCCAAAGCCAGATTCTGGTCGTCGCCGGTGAGACTCTCGCGGATCGCGAGCGCGCGGACCAGCTGGGGCTCGGCGGCGTCGTAGTGGCCGAGAAGGCGGTAAGTCTGGCCCAGCGTCCTCCGGATCGCGGCCTCGACGAGCGGTGTGTCACCGAAGCGCCCATCGGGCCGGGACGCTGCATCGATGTTCTCCGCGGCGGCGTCGAGGACCTCGCGCATCGGGACGTCCTTGCCCCTGCCCTTCTCGCCGGACGGCGCCACGGCCGCCAACAGGTCGTAGTTGAGGAAGTCGTTCACCGCCCGGGCCACGGCCGCCGACTCGGCGGCGCGCCGCTCGGCCCTGCGGGCGTGGATCATGCCCCACGAGGTGGTCGCCACCGCGACCACCAACGCCACCAGCCCGGCCGCGAGGGCGGCAAAGGTCGGCTTGTTGCGCTGCACCATCTTCTTGAGCTGGTAGCGGGCGCTGGGCGGGCGGGCCATGATGGGCTGCGAGCTGAGGTAGCGGTCGATGTCGTCGGACAGCGCTGCGGCGCTGCCGTAGCGCCGGTCGGCCTCCTTTTCCAGGGCCTTGCCGACGATGGTCTCGAGGTCGGCGTCGATCCGACGCGTCCCGCTCCAGGTGTTTGCGAGCGGCAGCGGCGGCTCCGAGCAGATCACCCGGACCGCCTCGGCGAGGGCTGCCCGGCGGATGTCGTAGGGGCGCCGTCCGGCGAGCATCTCGTAGAGGATGACCCCGAGGGCGTAGACGTCGGTTCGCACGTCGATGGCCTCGACCTCGCCCCGCGCCTGCTCGGGGCTCATGTAGGGCAGGGTGCCCTTGATCGTGCCGATCTCGGACACCAGGGTCGCGGCCACGTCCGCGTGGGTGATTCTGGCGAGGCCGAAGTCGAGGATCTTGATCGAAGCCCCGACGGCCTCGGCGGAGTGCCCGGATGCCTCCTGATCGCTGTCGTCGAGGATGATGTTCGACGGCTTGAGGTCACGATGGATGACGCCGCGCTGGTGTGCGTAGTTGACGGCGGCGCAGATGGTGCGGAAGACCCGCAGGCGCAGGCGGAGCTCGTCGGCCGTGACCGTCTGCGGCCGGCTGCTCAACCACTCGTCGAGGGTCCGCCCCGGGGCGAGCTCCATGGCGAAGTAGTCGCGGCCGTCACCGGTGTGGCCGGTCTCGTAGATGGCGGCGATGTTGGGGTGTTTGAGTCGGGCCAGAGTTTCGGCCTCGCGATGGAAGAGACGGGCGTGAAGGTCGTCCACCTGGTGCTCGCGGCGCATCACCTTGAGAGCCACCCGGCGGTGGGGCCGGTCCTGCTCCGCCTCCCACACCGCACCCATCCCCCCCTCGCCGAGAAGACCGACGATGCGGTAGCCGGGGATCACGGGTGGCTGGGTCGCGGACCGGGACCTTCTCCCCAGAGCACCGGCGACGGAGATGGTCTGCTCCACGTCAGACGCGGCCTTCGGCACCTCGCCATCGGGAGAGCGCGCACCGCGCCCGTCGTTGTCGTCCATATCTCCTCCTGATCGCTGCCACAGCTGCAACCCGGTAAGCGCGAGGGAACATTCCGATCACCCCGCACGGTCGCTGTGTCGACGCCCTCTG
>DATIVB010000597.1:0-4015 GCA_035466375.1 Chondromyces sp. | reverse complement strand
TCGTCAATGCACGAGGGAGGTTCGCGTGACCAACCAGTTCACTGCGGTGATCGAACGCGACGGCGAGTGGTTCATCGCGTTCTGTCCGGAGCTCCCGGGAGCGAATGGCCAGGGGAGGACAAAGGAAGAGTGCCTGGAGAGCCTCAAGGAAGCCATCGCCCTGATCCTCGTGGATCGACGTGAGGACGCCCTGCGTGGAGTTCCCAAGGACGCGATTCAGGAGATCATCACCGTCGGATGAAACGCAGCGCCCTTCTCAAGCACCTTCGAAAGCACGGCTGCATTCTGAAACGGGAGGGATCGGCCCACTCGTTGTGGGCGAATCCCAACACGGGCGCCGTCGAGGCCGTACCCCGCCACATCGAAATTGCCGACAGGCTGGTGCGGAAGATCTGCCGCGGCCTTTCGATTCCGGAGGTCGGCCGCTAGTCGAGGCGGCGTGCCACCCGGGACCGAATCAAACCACGCCCCTCACCAACCTCCGCGCGGTCCGCGATCCGGAGTCCTCCACCGGCTGGAAGATCGAGGTCGGGCCGTTCCCCGGCTGGGCCGAGGTGCCGGAGTGGCGACGGCACTGACGCGATCAGAAATGTCAGTGGTGACTCGTGAGTGACCGGCCCTGCAGGACGGGACGTGCTCCGACGGCAAACTCGAGACGAGACGCCATACGCACCGGAAGGCTGCATCCCTGAGATCATCCGCCCGGAGTATCATGGTCGAAGGGAGCTGAGCATGGCCTACACCAGGATCTGTGTCGCCGCGGCGCTGCAGCGCTACCTCGACATCACGCCGATCGCCGCCCGGATCCGCGACCTCGCGGGGGTGCTGGCGGCGGCCTACAGAGTGCCGATCTCGGTGCTGTCGGTGGAGGCGCCGGTGGAGCTGCTGCCCGACGTGGAAACCATGGAGGAGAAGATCGAGCGCTATGCCGAACCCCTCCGGGTGGAGGACCTGAAGGTCGATATCGCCCTGCGCAAGGGCCGGCCGAGCACCGCGATCATCGCCCACGTGCAGGCGATCGGCGCCGACCTGCTGATCATCGGCAGCCACTCCAAGCGCGGCCCGCTCGACGTCGGACTCGGCAGCACGGCGGCGGCCCTGCTGCGCGACCTCGAGACCACGGTGCTGATGGTGCGGCCCACGGAGTCCGAGCAGGAGGCCGCCCGCGAGCTGATGATCCCGCGCTACCCCATCGTCTTCCCCTACGGTTAGCTGCCGGCGCGCGGACGGGCTGTTCGCCGACGGCTTCGAGATCGGCGGTACCGGGATGTGGAGCCTCGTGATCGGTTAATCCGCCGCGGGTAGACTCTCGACCTACCAGTCGTGGCGGTCCATCTCCTCGCGCAGCAGGCGCTTGTGCTGGGCCTCGGCGAGCCGGAGGTCCTCGAACAGGGCCGAGATCTTCTCGTCGGTGACGTAGTCGAGGGCGCCGGCGTAGAAGTCGTGGGCCCGGGTCTCGGACTCCATGGCCACCTCGAAGGCGTGGCGCAGGGAGGCGTCGTTAGGGACCTTGTCGAAGTCAGGCATCTCGACCGCCCACGAGACCTTCTCGGCGTTGCTCTTCGGCGCGTCGCCGAACAGGCGCTCGCGCTCGGTGGCGATCTGCTTGCGGTGGAGCTGCTCGAGCTTCGCCATGCGCATGAAGAACCTGTGCACCTCCGGGTCGCCGTCGGTGACCCAGTCGGCCAGCTGTTCGTAGTAGATCTCGGCTTCGTCCTCGATGGCGATCGCCATGTCGAGCACGTCGGTGCCGCTGAGCTTTGCGAAATCGAGCTGGATGGTCATGGGAACCTCCGCGAGCCCCCGCCGGGCTCATCGTCGTGGGCGAACTGTGCCGCGGCACACCGTCAATGTCAAGGTCGCGGCGCGGTGCGCCCTCAATGGGTTTTAAACCACTCTACGGTTTCCGGAATTCCGATTCCGAGCGGCGTGTCGACCGCCACGCTCAGCTCCTCGAGCAGCCGCTCCGAAGCGATGCACGAACGACGTTGCTCGCCCGCCATGCCCGGCCCGTGCGAGGGGGCGGCGTCGAAGTCGGCGGCCTCGGCGATGTGGCCGTACAGCGTATTGACGTCGGTCTCGACGCCGGTGCCGACGTTGTAGATCGCGAAGCCCGGACGGTTGACCGCCGCCAGGTTCGCCCGCACCACGTCGGCGACGTACACGTAGTCGCGGGTCTGCAGGCCGTCGCCGTTGATCACCGCCGGGGCACCGTCGAGCAATTTGCGGCTGAAGATGGCGACCACGCCGGCTTCGCCGTGCGGGTTCTGGCGCGGGCCGTAGACGTTGGCGTAGCGCAGGCAGGTGGCGTCGAGGCCGTACTGACAGTGGTAGAAGAAGAGGTAGCGCTCCGAGGCCAGCTTGGACACCCCGTACGGCGACACCGGACGCGCGGGGTGGTCCTCGTCGGCCGGGAAGGCCTCCTGCTCGCCGTAGATGGCGCCGCCGGTGGAGGCGAAGACGACCTGGCGCAGGCAGCCGCGCCGGCCCGCCTCGAGCAGGTTCAAGAGGCCGAGGATGTTGACGTCGGCGTCGAATCGCGGGTCCGCCACCGAACGCCGGACGTCCATCTGCGCCGCGTGGTGGACCAGGACCTCGACCCGGCGCTCCACCAGCAGCTCGGCCGCTTCCGGCGAGCGCACGTCGAGCACCGCGAGCTCGGAGCCCGCGGGGACGTTCTCCTTGCGGCCGCTCGAGAGGTCGTCCACAATCAGGACCCGGCGGCCGGCGCGGACCAGGGCCTCGGCGACGTGGCTGCCGATGAAGCCCGCACCGCCGGTCACGCAGATGGTCGAACCCATGTCGGACCCCCCAGTTCTGTCGCGCGGATTCTATCAGCGCCCCACCGGGGAGGTGGCGCGCGAGCTGCTCGGCAAGCTGCTGGTCAGCACGCGCCCGGAGGGGACGGTGGTCCTGCGGCTGACCGAGGTCGAGGCCTACCTCGGCATCGACGACCCGGCCTGCCACACCTTCGGCGGCCGCCGCACGGCCCGCACCGAGACCATGTGGGGCGAGGCCGGCCACGCTTACGTGTACCTGGTGTACGGGCTGCACAGCTGCCTCAACGTGGTGACTGTCGGCCGCGAGCAGCCGGAAGCGGTGCTGCTGCGCGGCGGGGTCGTCGAGCGCGGCCTCGGGCTGGCCCGCACGCGGCGCGGCGGCGGGGTGCGGCCCGTTCCTCTCAGCGACGGTCCGGGCAAGCTCTGCCAGGCGCTCGCCGTCACCCGCGCCGAGGACGGCGCCGACCTGTGCGATCCGCGTTCGCCGCTGACGATCCGCGACGACGGCTGCAGGGTGGGGGAGGAACGCGTCCGCCGACTGCCGCGGGTCGGAGTCGGCTACGCCGGCGAGGCGGCCGCGTGGCCGCTGCGCCTGCTCCTCAGGTGAGCGAGGCGAGCGTCTCGAGCAGCTTCGCCTCGTCGATCGGCTTCTGAAGGTAGGCGTCGGGGTGGTACTTCTTGAAGCGCTCGAGAAAATCGCCGAAGTCCGACTTCAACGTGTCCTGGATGCCCGTCACCAGGACCACCGGCACCGCGGCCGTGCGCTCGTCCTTGCGCAGCGCGACCAGGGTGCTGAGGCCGCCCCGCTCCGGCATCATCACGTCGAGCAGCACGACGTCCGGCGGCGCCGCCTGCGCCAATGCGATGCCCTCGTTGGGGTCGTTGGCGCTCCGCACGCTCCACCCGTTGTCGCCGAGAAACGTACTGAGGTAGGTGGTGATGTCGGGCTCGTCGTCGATGATCACCGCGGTCTTCGCTGCCATGGCCCCTCCTGAGAGTGCGTCATCTTCACGCGTGAACAAACATAGCACCGTCGCTCGACGGCGACAACGGAATTGAGACATGAGATTGAGATCAATGTTTAATTCTGTAATTCCTAGTTGACAGGTATGAATATGGGGAATATCTTTGGCTCGCGATGAAGATCTCGACGCGTGGTCGCTACGCCTTGCGGATGATGCTCGACGTCGCCCGTCACGGCGGCGAGGACACGCCGGTGAGCCTCGCCTCCGTCT
>DATIVB010000596.1:0-2800 GCA_035466375.1 Chondromyces sp. | reverse complement strand
AATCCTGCTCATCGCCGCGGGCATCATCGGGCTCGTGTACGGCGGCATCACCTACACCAAGACGACCCACGACGCCAAGCTCGGACCGTTCGAGGTGTCGATCAAGGACAAGGAAACGGTCAACGTGCCGGTCTGGGCCGGAGTCGGCGCGATCGTGGCCGGCGGGGCCCTGCTGCTCGTGCGCAGGAAAAGCTAGTGGTGGTCTCGGGGGACGCGGGCCGAAAGAGCCTGTCCAGAGGCACGGGCAGAGAACGCGGAAACGGTCGAGTACGATGACATCGATCAACCGGCAGATCACCCTCACCTCACGGCCGCTGGGTTTCCCGAAGGTGTCGGACTTCCAGCTCGTCTACTCTCCGATGCCTTCACCCGCCGACAGCGAGGTGCTGGTGCGGGCGATCTACCTTTCGCTCGATCCCGGTCTGCGAGAGCGAATGAACGATGCCGGATCCGATGTCGGGTCCGACGCCGGGACAGTCGGCATCGGAGAGGTCCTCCGCGGCGGCGCCGTCGCCTTCGTGGTGGAGTCGCTGCACCCCGCGTTTCAGGCCGGCGACACCGTCGAAGGAATTTTGGGATGGCAGGAGTTCGCCGTCATCCCGGGGCGCGAGCTGAGGAGGATCGACCCCACCCTCGCCCCGATTTCGACGGCTCTCGGGGTGCTTGGCCTGCCTGGGCTCGCGGCGTTCTTCGGCCTGCTCGACATCGCCGGCCCGCAACCGGGTGAAACGGTGGTGGTGTCCGAGGCTTCCGGTGCGGTGGGGATGCTGGTCGGTCAGATCGCGAAGATCAAGGGCTGCCGCGTCGTCGGGGTCGCGGGCTCCGACGCCGCGACCTCGTGGCTGCTCGACGAGCTCGGCTTCGACGCCGCGTTCAACTGCAGGGGCGAGGCGGACTGCTGCAGCGCGCTCGAGAAAGTCTGCCCCGCGGGCATCGATGTCTACTTCGACAACGAGGGCGGGGCCGTCACCGACGCGGTCATCCCTCTGATCAACCCGCGAGCGCGGATCTCCGTCTGCGCTCAGAGCTCGCAGTCCAACCTGGAGGCGCCCGAGACGGGCCCGCGCTGGTTGGGCGAGCTGGTCGTCAAGCAGGCGAAGGTGCAGGGCTTCCTGGTCGCCGGCTTCGCCGAGCGTTTCCCCGAGGGCCTCGAGCAGCTGGCGACATGGCTGAAGGAGGGCAAGCTGAAGTACCGGGAGGATGTCGCCCAAGGCATCGAGTCGGCGCCGCAGGCCTTCATCGGAATGCTGCGGGGGGAAGGCCGGGGTCAGCAGCTGGTGCGGATCTCGGAGCCGTAGCTGATCGGGTGCGAGACGCACAAGACCAGGGCGGGAACGGAAGCAGTCAAGAGATCACGCGCCAGAGCGGCGCACGCGGGCCACGAGAACGCGGCCCGAGAACCCGAGGAGGCAGCACATGTTCAAGCGAGCCGAACGGACCAAGGACGGCATCGATACCATGATTGACCAGACCCACGACGCCGTCGTCGACGTGGCCGATCGCGCCCAGCAGGGCGTCGAATCGGTGGCGCAGCTCGTAGTGGAGAAAGCTCGCACCGCGGGCGACTCTGTGCGCGATGGGGCCGGTACCGCATCCCGCGGCGCGCACCAGGGCCTGCAGGGCGCCGCGGAGAAGGTCGACCGTGGCTACGGACGGGCCCGCAGCAATCTCTCCCGAGCGGCGACGGCGTCCACCGACTACGTGGCCGGGAATCCCGGCAAAGTTGCGCTGATCACGGCGGCGGCCGGTTTCGTGCTCGGCATGCTGGTGAGTCGGCGGCGGCGGTCGGGCTGAACCCGGCTCGGTCAGGCGGGGCCGCACCTCCCGTTCTCTGACGTCCGGTCAGAGCAGGTCGTTCTCCTCGGCGTAGTCCACCAGCTCGACCCGGCTCACCAGCCCGAGCTTGCCCATCAGGTTGGCGCGGTGGTTCTCGACCGTTCGCACCGACAGACCGAGGAGCTCGGCGATCTGGCGGTTGGTGTTTCCCCTGACGAGGAGCTTCAACACATCAATCTCGCGTGGGGTCAGCTGCTCGGGTTGAGCGCTGCGCCGGTGCTCCGTCGTGACAGGATGCTGGAGGAGGGCGCGGGTCATCGCCGGGTGGATGTAGATGTCGCCGCGATTGGCCGCGTGGACCGCCTGAATGATTTCGGACTCCTCAGCCCGCTTGATCACGTAGCCGGAGGCGCCGGCGCGCAGCGCCTCGTGCATCATGTCCTCGTCCTCGTGCATGGTGAGGAACAGCACGAAGAGCTCCGGGTTCCTCTCCTTCAGGCGCTGCGCCGTCTTGATGCCATCCTCCGGGGGCATCGCGATGTCGAGCAGGACGACGTCGGGCTCCAAGCTCTCGGCCAAGCGCAGCGCCTCCGTCCCGTCGCCCGCCTCGCCGACGACCTCGAAATCGGGGTCGGCCAGGAGCAAGGCCCGGAGGCCGGAGCGGACCACCGCGTGGTCGTCAGCGATCAGGATGCGGATCGGCAATCGGCACCTCCACCACGATGGTCGTCCCCGCCCCCGGGGCGCTCTCCACCGTCAACGTCCCACCCAGGGCCTCGGCCCGCTCCTCGAGGCCGAGGAGGCCCACATGATCCCCGCGCTGACGGACCAGATCCGGCTCGAATCCGACGCCGTTGTCCTCGACCATCACCGTGACCCGGTCGCCGCGAAGCTGCAGCAGCACATCGGCTCGGGTCGCGCGGGCGTGGCGCGCGACGTTGGCCATCGCCTCCTGGACTACCCGGTAGAGGGCCGTCTCCAACTCCGTCGAGAATCGCTTGCCCGTCATTCCCCGCGCCTTGAA
>DATIVB010000595.1:0-6834 GCA_035466375.1 Chondromyces sp. | reverse complement strand
GGGCTGGCGGGTGGTGGGCCGTCTGTCGGGATCGCCGGCCGAGATCGACAACGACAACGCGTCGCAGTTCGTGCTCGCGGAGGCGGCCTCGTTCCAGTCCCAGAGCACCGATCTCTATGCTCTCGAGGCCAATGCGCTGCTCTCCGACGCCCTGGTGTGGAACACGGTCGTGGCGGGATTCCGCTCGACTCTCGATGTCTACCCGATGTCCCGTGATCTTCAGACGCCCAGCCATTTCGATTTCTCGACCGGCATCCTGAGCCGGAACTACGACAATCAGCAGTACAGCGAGCGCCGGCGGAACGAGGTCGCGACCGACCTCAGCTGGTTCACGGACCTGGGCGGCGCGCACGAGCTCAAAGTCGGGCTCCAGTACTCCTCCACCGAGCTGCGTTCGGCCAGCTGCTCGACCGGGACGACCGGCGGGGCCTGCGAGCCCGGGAGCGTCGGTTACGCCTACCTCGACTTCGGGGAGGGCGTGCCGTACCTGCTGCTCGAACGGGCGACAGCCGGATTTCAGGATTACAGCGGCGTCCTGCGGACCGCTTATCTCCAGGACTCGTGGCGGGCGGCCCCGAACCTCGTCCTGAAGGGGGGCCTGCGCTACGACGCCGTCGCCTACGACAACAACGTCGGCGTGCGCGTCGCGGACATGAGCAGGGTGCAGCCGCGGCTGGGCGTGGCGTGGGATATCAGCGGCGACGCGAAGAACGTCGCGCGGGCGAGCTGGGGGCGCTTCATGAGCCCGTCCGCGCTCAACCTCCCCAATATCCTCAGGGCGCGCAACGAGCCGCTGGCCCGCTGGAGCTCGTGCTCGACGGTGGGCCCGTTCCTGGGCGTGACGAGCCGTGAAGCGTGTGCGGGGCTGGCCGCCTCGCTGGGATGGGACTTCCGCACCGACGATCCGGACAATCTCGAGCCCTGGGGCTGGTTGTTGCCGCCGTCGCAGGTCAGCGGGATCGGCGGGACCCAGGTCCAGGCCGATCTCGAGAGCAGCTACGCGGACACGCTCACCCTGAGCTTCGAGCGCGAGGTCGGCCGCCGCGCCTCCGTCGAGCTGAGCCTGGTGGACAAGTCGACCCGGAGCCTCTTCGAGGACACCTGCGAGGGCAATATCCCGGAGCCGTCGGAGGGCGCGAGCTGCGGCTCCTTCGTGCTCGCCAATCTGCCCGGGCTGAACCGCGAGTATCGCGCCGCGATCCTCAAGTTCGAGACCCGGACCTTCGACTTTCTGACCCTGCTGGCGTCCTACACCTACTCCAGCTCGAAGGGCAACCTGGGCTTCAGCCAGGGCAACCTGTACGACTTCGACTACTACCCCTACCACTGGGTCAACCGCTACGGCTACCTCGGCGACCACCGCCGGCACCGCCTCAAGCTCAACGGCTTCGTCTCCATCAAGGGCGACTGGGTCGTCGCCTTCGACGGTTTCTGGTCCTCGGCCTTTCGCTGGCAGCCGCAGGCCGACCCCGGCGACGACGTCACGATCCCGGGTGGGATCGTCTTTCTCGAGCCCAGGGGCAGCCGCGAGGCGTTCAACGCCTCGAATCTCGACCTCCAGCTGAGCAAAGGCTTCGCCGTCGGCGAGGCGCGGGTGGTCCTCATCGGCACGGTGCTGAACGCCTTCAGCACCGAGTACGGGACGCAGGTGTGCAGCGACGTCGGCGGCTGCGGTGGGTTCGCGACGGGCGAGGCCATTGCGTGGGCGGTGCCGCGCCGCTACGAGCTCGGCTTCAGGGTGGAGTTCTGAGCCCGTCGCCCCGGCTCGGCACCTGCCGGTCCTATAATGCCCGACGTGAGTGCGTCCCTTGATCCCTGAGGTCGGACCGGCGGTCCCGCGGCGCGGATGGCGCGCAGGCCGCGTGATCGGCCGCTGGGCGATGGCGGCCGCGCGCTGGCGGGTGGTCGGCGAGATTCCGGACCTCGCCAAAGCGGTGATCATCGTCGCGCCGCACACCTCGAACTGGGATTTCCCGGTGGGCGTCGCGGCCATGCTCGCCCTCGACCTCGAGCTCCGATTCCTCGGCAAGCACACCCTCTTCGACGGGCCCCTGGGGCCCCTGATGCGCGGGCTTGGCGGAGTGCCGGTGGATCGCGGCCAACCCGGCTCGGGCGTGGTGGAGGAGATGGCGGCCCGTTTCCGTGCATCGGAGCGGCTGCTGCTGGCTCTGGCCCCCGAAGGCACGCGCAGCTCGGTCGGCCGCTGGAAGAGCGGCTTTTATCGCATCGCCGCGGCGGCCGAGGTGCCGATCGCGGCGGTTGCGCTCGACTGGGGGCGTCGCGAGGTCCGTTTCGGGCCCGTGGTCGCGCCGTCGGGCGACCTCGAAGGCGAGCTCGCGGTCTTCGGGGAGTTCTTCGCCGGTGCTCGCGGCAAGAGGCAGAACCCACGGCCGCCTCGAGCGTAGATACAGAGACTGTGTTTCATTGTAGGAGGCGCCATGAAGATCGCCCTCGTCCAGCAGCACGCGAGCTTGGACCGTGGGGACAACCTCCGCCGAGGTCTCGAGGCCCTGGAGAGCGCGGCACGGCTCGGCGCGCGGCTGGTCTGCTTCGCGGAGCTGGCCTTCGAACCCTTCTACCCGCAGCGGCCTGCGGCGGGGGACCCGAGCACGCTGGCTCAGCCGGTGCCGGGGCCGTTCACCGACGCCGTGGCCGAGTGCGCCGCGCGGCTCGGAGTCGTCGTCGTGCTCAACCTGTACGAACGCGACGGGACGCGGTGCTTCGACTGCTCGCCGGTCATCGATGCCGACGGCTCGCTCCTGGGCCGTGCGCGGATGGTCCACATCACCGACTACGACTGCTTTCACGAGCAGGGTTACTACGCGCCCGGCGACACCGGCGCCGCGGTCTTCGACACCGCGGCGGGCAGGATCGGCGTCGCCATCTGTTACGACCGGCACTTTCCGGAGTACATGCGCGCCCTCGCCCTCGCCGGCGCGGACCTCGTCGTGGTGCCGCAGGCCGGAGCGGTGGACGAGTGGCCGGCCGGGCTCTACGAGGCGGAGCTGCAGGTCGCGGCGTTCCAGAACGGCTACTTCACGGCGCTCTGCAATCGGGTCGGCGCCGAGGAGCGCCTCGAGTTCGCCGGCGAGTCCTTCGTCTGTGCGCCCGACGGCCGGATCGTGGCCCGGGCGCCGCGCGGCGAGGACCACGTGCTGCTGGCCGATATCGATCTGGCGGAGGTGACCGGGAGCCACGCCCGCACGCTCTTCCTGCGCGACCGCCGGCCGGAGCTTTATGCCGACTGGATCGGCCGGTCCGAAGACCGCCGCGTTCCTACTGCGGAGCGCGAGTGATTTCGAGCTGCCTGAGCGTGCCGCTGACAGGCGACGGGGCGAGGGTCGCGGAGGAACGCTGGGGGGGAGGGGTGCCGAGCGCGATCCGGGCGGCCGTCGACACCGTCGCGCCCGCCGCATTGCTGACGACGCAGTGAAAGTCGCCCGCCAGCGAGGGGTCGAGCCCGCGCAGCTCGAGCCGTGGCGAGCGACTGCCGCGGATGCGCTCGTCGTCCACCAGGTCGACGCTGTTGCGGCGCCACTGATAGCTCAGCGGCTCCCCGCCGGTGGTCTCCACTCTGAGGACGGCACGCCCCCAGGGGGGCACGGGCGCCGAGCGGGGCTGGCGGAGGATCTGCGGCGGCTCGGCCCTGGCGGCGGTGACCACGGCCCGGATCGGGTCGCCGAAGCGGCGGCCGTCGCCGTCCACCATCCGCGCGCGGATGGTCGCGGTGGCGCTGCTCGGGAAAAAGGCCCAGGGCGCCTGGACCGGGATCGTCGCCTGGACCGTTGTCCCCGGTGGGACCTCGAAGTCGGTGGCCAGGCGGTCGGTGAGGACCCGCCAGATCAGCTGGCCGGTCTCGACCTCGAGGTGGTAGCCCGCATCACCGCGCCAGGTTTCGGTGCCGGTGTTGCGCAGCGTCGCGATGATCTCGACCACCTGCCCCGGAGCGACGAAGGCGGGCGCATCGATCGCGAGGACCTCGCCGTCGACGAAGCTGGTCGCCGCGATGGCATTGGCGTAGGCGTAGTAGGCGTTCTTGCGACCGATCTCCGGCCACGCCGTGAGGATGCCGAAGGTGCTCGCGTCGGGCGCCGGCGGGTCGTGGATCTGGTAGAAGAACACCCGGTCCAACCAGCGTGCCCGCGGGTCGGGGCCGAACCAGTCGTCGACGATTCCGTCGTAGAACAGGGCCTGGCCCGTGACCCCCGCCCGGCCGCTCTCGACCCCGGTCTCGGTGAGCCAGAAAGGGCGCCCCCACCACCCGCTGTCCTGCAGGACCTGCCGCACGGAAGGTCTGTAGGCTTCCCAGAAGGGCGGGTCGTGGAGGGCCTCGAAGACATCCCCGGTGCCGCCGCCGCCGGGGTAGACGTGGTGGGTCACGACGTCGAGCAGTTCGCCCGCCTCGGCAATGACCTCGCGCAGCCAGCGGTCCCAGTCGGCACTCGAGAGATGGGCGAGGTCCGGTCCGCAGACCAGCGCCCCGGGATCGGCTGCCCGCACCGCGCGCGCGCCGGGCAGCAGGATCGTGTCGAGGTACTCGCGCCGGCTGCCGTCCCAGAACCGCGGCAGATTCGGTTCGTTCCACATCCCCCAGGCGGGGATGCGGCCGCGGTAGCGGTCGGCGGCGAGGTACACGAACTCCTGCCACTGCGCCGGGTCGCGCGGCACGCCCGAGAACTCCCGACCGTCGGTGGCCCAGGCGGGCGTCGCCTGCAGGGTCGCGTAGGCGCGGATGCCCTGGGCCTCCAGTCGCTCGATCAGGGAATCGTAGACCTGCCAGTCGTAGACATCGGGCTCCGCCTCGACCAGCGACCACATGAAGTCGATGCGCACCCAGGAGATGCCGGCCGCCGCGACCTCGTCGATCACGACCTGGGGTGGAACGTGGGCGTTGATGCCGAACGGGGACGCGGCCGCGGGCGCCGCCGCCAGAGCGGCCGCGCCCAGAAGCACTGTCAGGAGCGCACGGATCGGAGACGCAGATCGAGCCACGGACGTCATCATACGCAATATTACGATTCAACGATATGGAAATTCCACGCCAGGGCCGAACCGTCGCCCGGGGAGCTCGTCCAATATTCGGCGGGACCGACCACGGTCGATCTCGAATTTCGAATTTCGAATCTCCGTTCACCCCTGAAAACCACAGAGGCACAGAGGGCACAGAGCTGGTACAGAGCTGGTACAGAGCCGGGCCACCCGCCCACGTCGCAAACACGAAGGCACGAAGCCACGAAGGAATTCACGAAGGCCGCCCGCCCACCCGAGAACGCAGAGACGGAATCGATCAAGGGACGCAGACCCCGGCAATAAATGCTCCATTTTCAAGGATTCGCAAAGCGAATCCCAGTAGGAGCTTGTGCCGAAGAGACCCTCGGCAGAAACACCACCCGTGAACCCTTCGCTCTCATCGAGGGTCTCTTCGGTGCGAGCTCCTAGACGAGCTCCGGCAGGTACTTCTCGCGGGCGAGGCGCCAGAAGACGACCAGGAAGGCGGTCAGGGGGATCGCCAGGATCATCCCCATGATGCCGCTGAGAGCGGACCCCCAGAAGAACACCGCCAGGATGATGACCACCGGGTGCAGCCCGGTGCGGTCCCCCATGATCTTCGGCGTCAGGAGGTAGCCTTCGATCGACTGCACGGCCGCGACCACGACCAGCACCGCGAGCACGCGGAGCAGGCCGCCGCCTTCCTGGAAGAAGGCCAACGGGAGCGCGGTGGCGAGGCCGATGATGTTGCCGAGGTAGGGGACGATGTTGAGGAAGCCGAGCGTCAGGCCGATCACGAAACCGTACTTCAGGCCGACGATGGTGAAGCCGATCGCGAACAGAAGACCCTGCAGCATGGCGATGATGAGCTGGCCGCGGAAGAAGGCGACGATGATGTTGAGGAACTCCTCGAAGAGGTAGACGAGGTCCTTGCTGGTGTCGGCCTTCAAGAACGGCAGGTTGCGCTCGAGGTTACGGACGCTGATTGTGTCGGTCATCAGGAAGAAGGCGAAGTAGATCGGCGTGACAACCCAGAACAGGAGGGCGGCGATCCCGGAGAGCACGTCGATGCCGGCGGACACCGCGCGCTGACCCAGATACTGGAAGACGTCCACCACCGCCCCGCCGCGCCCTTCGACGGCCCCGCCCACCGCCTGCCCGACCTCGGTCTCGGTCCACAGGCGTTCGAGCTCGGGGGCCTTGGCCCGCACCCACTCCACGGTGGCCTTCCACCAGGCGGGGAAGGCGGCCACCAGGCCCTTGACCTGCTCGACGAGGAGGTCACCGAAGAACCAGCCGACGGCGACGACGGGGATGATGAGGGAGATGAAGACCGCGATCAGCGCCGGCACCTTGCCGAGCTTGAGCCGAACCTTGATGAACTCGTAATAGGGCTTGACCACGAGCGCGGCCACCGCCGCCACCGCCACCGGCAGGAAGATGGCCGAAAACCGCACGAAGAAGGCGCCGACGATCCAGAACAGGGCGCCGACGGCGAGGATGATGACCAGCGCCGAGAGGATAGTGAGTGCCGCGGCGATGGTGGTTCGTTGGCGGTCGCTGAACTCGATGGGCATGGCCGGTGCTCCTTGCGCGGATGGTATCAGGACTACGCTTCGGGGAGAGTTCAATTTCGGATTTGGGATTTGGGATTTCGGATTGGAAATCCAGATCGACCGGACACTCAGACTCTGAAGCTCGCACTCCCGGAGGGAAACAGATCCCGCCCGATCTGGATTTGCGGGGTTAGAAACTCGAGGCCGGCGTAGAACTCCGCCCGGTCCAGGAGCTCGCCGGGGACTGCGAGCGCCAACAGGAGCCACGGTGGAGTGCCGCCGCCGACCA
>DATIVB010000594.1:0-14646 GCA_035466375.1 Chondromyces sp. | reverse complement strand
CCCCGGCCTTGTCGTCGGCCCCGAGCAGCGTCGTACCGTCGGTGTGGATGATGGTGTGGCCCTTGCAAGCGGCGAGGTTTGGGCTGTCCGCCTCGGTGAGCACCTGCTCGGGGTTGAGGACGATGTCGCCGCCCTCGTACGCCTCGATGATCTGCGGTTTGACGTCGGCGCCAGGGGTACCGAAGTAGGTGTCCACGTGGGCGATGAGGCCGATGGTCGGGACCTTGCCGGCAGCGGGGTGGTCAGCCGGCAGGTTGCCCGGCACGGTGGCGAAAACGTAGCCCCACTCGTTCATCGCGGCGTCCTCGCAGCCGAGGGCCCGGAGCTCGTCGACGAGCATGCGCGACAGGTCCTTCTGCTTCTCGGTCGACGGGCTCGTGGTGGAGCTCTCGTCGGATCGCGTGTCGACCTTGACGTAGCGGAGGAAGCGGTCGAGAAGGGCCTTGCGGTCGTCAGGTGTGATGGTCGCTGCCATGAAGCACCTCCAGTGCCGGACGGTTGCCGCCGAGTCTAACGCGGCCGCAGCGAAATCTCCACGCGCTCAGGGGCCGCGGAACGCCTGCCGGCCGATCTGGTAATTGACGCCGATCAGCCCGAAGTAGGCGCGCTTCGCGTCGACGATGGGGCTGTCGACGATCTCGTTGTCGAGCCGCTGCGCCTGCACCAGGGCGACGGCGTTGAAGCGCTCCGAGATGCGGTAGAAGACGAGCAGGGAGGTGCGCAGGTTGAACGCCGAGCTGCCGGCGTAGGCCGGGCGGTCGGGCCGCGCCTCGTCGGGCGGCACGCCGTAGTAGTAGTCGACGAGGTTGCTGCTCTGCCAGACGACGCCGACCGCGGGCGTCACGCCCCAGCGGTAGCGGCCGAAGATCCAGGTGCGGGAGAGATCGACGCCCAGCTCCTGGCCGTCGGAGCGACCAAGGAGATCGGTAAAGGCCGAGGCGCGCAGCGCCCAGTAGCCGAAGATCCAGTCCAGGCCGAGGCCGCCCTCGACGGTGCCGTCGCGCTGGGCCATGCCGTCGAGGAAGGGCGAATCGTCGGGATCGAGTCCGTCGAAGATGTAGCGCGCGCGCAGGGCGAGCTTCAGGTCCTGGCGGTCGATGAGGTGGTAGCCGACCCGGATGCCCTGCACCGAGAGCCGCTTGTACTCGAGCCCGAGGAGCGGGATGACCAGGGTCTGGTTGTCGGCGCCGACGTAGGGTCGCGGCGCCGAGATCACGCCCAGGCCGAGCGACCACTCGACGGCGTCCGGTGCTGCCGCCGGGGGGCCCTGGGCGGCCGCCTGGAGGGCGGATACGGCGATCAGGGTCGCGGCGAACAGGTATCGGTGCATGGTCACCTCCCGGTCCGGACAACGTCGGCGATGGTACACCAGTGGCGAAACGAAAAACCGGCCCGCCGTGAGGCGGGCCGGTGGAGGGGTGGCTGATCGTTCTGCGATCGCTCGCAGGCGTGTCTGGATCAGCCGCGGGGGAGAATGACGGTGTCGATCACGTGGATGACGCCGTTGGAGGTCTCGATGTCGGTCGCGGTCACGTTGGCGTTGTCGATCATGACGCCGCCGTCGGCGACGCGGATCGCGATGTCGGAGCCCTGGGCGGTGGTGGCGGAGGACAGGTTGACCACGTCAGCGGCCATCACCTTACCGGGCACCACGTGGTAGAGCAGGATTGCGCGGAGCTGGTCGGGGTCGGCGAGGAGGTTGTCGATGGTGCCGGCGGGCAGCTTGGCGAAGGCCTCGTCGGTCGGCGCGAAGACGGTGAACGGGCCCTCGGACTGCAGGGTCTCGACCAGGCCGGCGGCCTTGGCGGCGGCCAATAGGGTGTTGAAGGAGCCAGCCGATGACGCGGTGGCCACGATATCGCCGGTGTTGGCGGCGTAGGACGCCTTGCTGCCGCAGTCGCCGGCGAAGGCGGGAATCGATCCGAGGGTGAGAACCAGGCTGAGAACCACTGCACGTTTCATGTTGACCTCCCAGGTCATGATGTTTGTTGATGCCGGTATCCGGCTCGCAGAGGGTAACCGAGAGGTTTTGTCTAGTATTTCAGTCTGAGAAGAAATATTTTCTAGATTTTCTCTGACGGAGGCTCCCCGACCAGCCCGGTCCCGAAGATCGTCTCGAGCGCCAGACGCCGGTAGGCGAAGATCCGCCGCACGTCGCGGTCGACGATCAATCGGTGGGCGAGCCGGCCGCCCGGGGCCGCGTAGTCCACGCGATCGTAGGCGAGGGTCTGTCCTCTCTGCTCGACGAAGCGGTGCTCGTGCCGCCACAGCAGATACGGACCGCGCAGCTGGCGGTCGACGAAGCGGTGCGGCGGCTCCCAGGCCTCGATCTCGGTGCGCCAGCGCAGCGGCACGCCGCGCCAGCGCAGCCGGTACTCGATGATCGCGCCGGCCCGCATCTCGATGGGGTCCGGCGTCAGGACCTCGAAGCGGAGCCACGGCGGGGTGATGCGCTCGAGGTTTCGGGCCTCGGCGAAGAACGGGAAGACGTCGTCCAGCCGGCACGGCACCAGTTGCTCGGTGACCAGGCTCGAGGTCCTCAACGCTCCCCCATGGCCTCGGCCCGCTCCGCGATGCGTCGCACGAGGCCCGAGAACATCACCTTGTGGATCGGGTAACTGAGGTTCCAGTAGAGCTGGCCGCCGAGCCCGATGGGCTCGAACACCGCGGTCTGCACGAGCTGGGTGCCGCCGGCCTCCGGCACCGCCTCCCACTGCAGCCACGCCCGCCCGGGCACCTTCATCTCGGCCCGCAGCCGAAGCAGCTTGGGCGGCTCCACCCGCTCGACGCGCCAGAAGTCCAGCGCGTCGCCCGGCTCCAGCAAGGTCGGGTGGCGGCGGCCGCGGCGCAGCCCGGGACCGCCGACCAGCTGGTCGACGAACCCGCGCAGCGACCACGCCCAGTCGAGGAACACCCACCCGGCATCGCCGCCGAGGGAGGTGAAGGCGCGGAAGGTCGTTTCCTGGTCGGCGCTGGTGGTGCAGCTCCTGATTTCGCGGATCAGGCCCTCGCTCTGGCGTAGCTGGAAGGCCGGCGCCGAGCCGAGCGCGTCGCTCCAGCGGGTGGCGACCTCGTTGTGCTCGGTCTGGCGGAGCGCCAGCGCCACCGCCTCGCGGTAGGGCAGGGGATCGATCTCGGGGAAGTCGGCGCGGGCGCGGCTGCTGTCCGCCACCACGGGGTGCACGACGCCTTCGATCAACGGCACCGCGAGCCGGTTGGAGATGGGCGTGACGAGTCCCACCCACAGCGCCGCCAGCCGCGGCGCCAGCACCGGCACCGGAACGATCACCCGGCGCAGCCCGCGCACCGCCGCGAACTCCTGCATCATGCCCTTGAAGCTCAGCGGCTCGGCGCCGACGTTGTAGATGCCCGAGGGCTCGCGTTCCAGCGCCGTGAGCAGGTAGCGGAGGATGTCGCCCACCGCGATGGGCTGCACGTTGTTGAGGATCCAGCGCGGCGCGATCATCGCCGGCAGCCGTTCCGTGAGGTAGCGCACCATCTCGAAGGACGCCGACCCGGCGCCGATCACCGGACCGGCGCGGAACTCGGTGGTCGGCAGCCCGGCGCGCAGGATCTCGCCCACCTCCGCCCGGCTGGCCAGGTGGTCCGACACGTCGGCGGCCTGCGGCAGCAACCCGCCGAGATAAATGACGTGCCGCAGGCTGCTTCCGGCGGCGACGAAGCTCTGGGCGGCGCGCCGGTCGCGCGCGGCGAAGTCGCCGCCGCTGCCCATGAGGTGCACCAGGTAGTAGGCCGCGTCCACACCCTCGACGGCCGCCGGCAGCGTCGACGGCTGCTCGACGTCGGCGCGCACGATCTCCACCTGCTGGCTCCAGCTCTTGCCCGCGACCCGCTCCGGGTCGCGCACCATGACCCGTACCCGGTGGCCGCGGTCGAGCAGCCGCGGCACCAGCAGGCCGCCTACGTAGCCGGTGGCGCCGGTGACCAGGACCTTCATGACGAACCTCCCGAACTCCCATAGCGCTCGAGGTAGCCGCGCACCGGGAACTTGCGTGCGGTGTTGGCCGACGACATGTAGCGCACCGTGCCGAAGATCGGCCGCTCCGGACCCCACGCGCGGTCGTGGCGGCCGAGCACCCAGAAGATGCCGCTGTACGAGTTGGGATCGCGGCCGTCGAGGGCGTAGCCGTTGTTGAGCTCGATCATGACCTCCAGGGCCTCTCGAGGCTCGGTGGTCCACTCGAGGATCTTCTTGCCCCACAGCATGCGCAGGTAGTTGTGGATCGTGCCCTCGCTGCGGAGCTGGTTCTGGGCGGCGTTCCACAGCGGGTCGTGGGTCGCGCCGGCCGAAAACTCCTCGAGCGAGTAGGTGTGCTCCCGCGGGTCGACGGCGTGCTCGGTGAGGGTGCGCTGCGCCCACTCCGGGAGCGACTCCCAGCGGTCGTGCTGCGGGTTGGTGGCGCAGACGTTGAAGCCGAGCTCGCGCCAGGTCACGACCTGGTCGAGGAAGGCCTCGGCGCCCTCGCGGACGCCCCACCAGCCGGCGCGCCGGCCGTTGGCGGGAGGCTGCACGTCCTCCGGCGTCCAGCGCTCGCGGCGCATGAGCTCGAGGAAGATCTCGTGGGGCGAGACGTGGCCGAAGTGCAGGTACGGCGAGAGCCCGCTCGCGGCGTCGGCCTCGGGGCGGTTGCGGTCCTCGACGTAGCCCTCGAGCCGCGTCTCGAGGAACTCCTCGAGGCGCTCGGAGGCCGCCCGCGGTCCGCCGCGCAGCGGGGCCGGCGCGACCGAGTGGTCGATCGGCAGGGCGGCCAGTTCGGTCGCGTCGCCCCCAAGCAGGCCCGCGGAGGCCGCTGGCCAGCGCCGCGCCACGGCCTCGGGCAGCGGCGCGGCAGGCGGCAGCGCCTCGGTTAGGGGGTCGGCCAGCGGCATGGCCTCGAGGTGCGGCAGCAGAGTCTTCTGCAGGTGGCGTCTGAAGGAGTAGGCGGTGGCGAACTCGCGGTCCGCCGCCGCCATCGGCAGCAGGCCGTTGCCGTCCACCGCCTCGAGGCGGACCGGCAGGCGAGCGGCCGCCGCGGCCACCATCCGCGGTAGGAAGAAGGTCGGGTAGTCGTCGGTGACAACCACCGCGGCGTCCTCGGCGAGAGCGGCCAACAGGCCGCGCCCGGCGCCCGCCTCGGGCTCGACGTAGGGCAGGTAGGCGACGGACTTGCCGGCGAGCGCGGCCGCGTTGTCGGCCAAACCGTCGAGGACGAAACGGTGCAGGCGGTCGCTCGCCCACGGGTAGGCGACGCGCAGCGCCTCCAGGACCAGCAGCGGGAGGCCGAGGTGCCGGGCCCAGTCGGCGGCCCGTTGCAGGCCGAAGTTGAAGGCGGTGCGCCGGGCCGCGATCATCCAGTACACGACCCTGGCGCCGGACCCATTGACCGGCGCCCGGTTCGCGGCGCGGATGCGGAGCGCCGGCACGGTCGAGGCGGGGCCGGTGGTCACGGCGATCCCTTCGCCGCGCCGCGGTCCTCGGGCTCCGGTTTCGGAAACCACGGAAAGAAGGCACTGGTGGTCTGCTGGTAGCGCCGGTAGTCGTCGCCGCGCGAGGCGACGGCGCGCGCCTCGGTCGGCGGGATCCCGGTGATGAAGAGCACGAAAATCAGCATCACGAAGGGCGCCGCGACGGCGATCCAGAAGAGCGGCGCGCCCCAGGCGATGAGCGCGTACGCCCACCAGTGCAGCCACTCGAAGAAGTAGTTGGGGTGGCGGGAGTACCGCCACAGGCCCTCGCGGCAGGTGCGGCCGCGGTTGACGGGATCGGCTCGGAAGCGCGCGAGCTGACGGTCGGCGAGGCTTTCGCCGGCGATCGCTGCGAGCCACACCAGCGCCCCGGCGAGATCGAGCAGGCCGAGGCCCGGGCGCGGGGCGGTCATCGCCACCAGGGGCGGCAGCGAGAACAGCACCGCTACCAGCGCCTGGCCCTGGAAGAAGAAGAACATCCGGGTCTGGAAGCGCTCGCCCCAGGACGCCCGCAGCTCCTGGTAGCGCCCGTCCTCGGGGCCGTTCAGCACACGGTCGGTGAGGATGTAGAGGGCGAGGCGCGCCGCCCAGGTCCCGGTCAGCACCGCGACCAGCAGCCGCCTCGCCGGTAGGCCGTCGCCGGCCGCCGCGTACCAGAGCGCCAGCAGCCCGACACTTGCCGCCCAACCGACATCCGCGATGCCCGCATCGCGGTTGCGGCGTTGCCACAGCCAGAGGAGGGCGAGACCGACCGCGGCGGCCACCCACCCGGTCAAGATGGTTTGCGCGATGCTCATGGGTTGCCTCCGCCACTCTATACCGAGCCTGCTGCAAAATCCGTGATTTTCGTTCAAGGCCGACCGATGGGGGTCTGCCCGTCGGAGCTTCTTCGCTCTTCTCGAACGTCCTCGAAAATGTGCCTCCAACGATCTCACGCCGTTCCTGCCGCGCTGCATCGGCGATCTGGAGTGGCGCTTCATCGAGAACTGCCGAATAGCGCAACAGGCTCCAAGTTTGAATGGCGTTTGCCGCGGACGAGGGGGCAGCGGATGCGCCGGTCGAAAAATTCCTCGAAAGGCCGCTGGCACACGGCGGGCCAGGTGAGGAGAAAAATCTAGAAATAAACTGGACATGATTCCGATTGCCCTTCGCGTGAATCGGTTGATTTGTTCGCCGGAGAGGAGGGACGCGAGATGAAAGCTCTGAAGTTCGAACACACCTCGGAGTTTCCGGTGTCAGGCAGCGAACTGTGGTCGTTCCACCTCCGTCCCGAGGCGCTCTCAGTGCTCGCGCCTCCGCTCTCCGGCTTTGCCGTTGTCGATCGCGGCGAGGGTGTGGCCGACGGCTCGCTGCTGGTCGCCGAGGTCGGCTGGCCGCCGTTCCGCAGCCGTTGGCAGGCGCTCCACCTCGGCGTCGAGCCGGGCCGTTCGTTCACCGACGTGGCGCTCGAGTCGCCGTTTCCCTACTGGGTGCACCATCACGGCATCGAGCCGGCGGGAGCCGGGGCGTCGCGGCTGACCGACACTGTGTGGTTCGTTCCGCCGCGCTGGCTCCCGGGTCGCCTCGGTGGCCGGCTGACGGCGGCTGCCCTCAGACTGTTTTTCGCCTGGCGTCACCGCGCGACCCGGCGCTGGCTCGCCGGTCGCAGATCGGCGCGCCGAACCGGGAATCGACTCTGTGAATTCTTCGCACCGGGAGGATGCTCATGAAGCGTAACAGCCTGTTCGACCCGAAATCCGACGTCGGTCTGGTGATCGTCTTTCCGCCGGCCGTGAAGGGCTTGTTCAACCCCCGGATCCACCAGCTAGTGCGCGAGGTGGAGGCTCGTCTCGGCAGCGTCTTCGTGACCTATGCTCTGAGCTCGGGGACGTCGCCGGACGTGTCTGCCGCCCTCGGCGCGGCGCGTTTCGCCGGCTGCTCGGCAGCGGTCGTCGTGCACTGGGACAGCTGGCTCGAGGGCTCGGAGCTCGACGGACCGACCGACACGCTGTTGTCCGAGTCGCCGGAGGTGGCCGACCTGCGCCTCAACGTCGAGTCGGTGCTGCGGGCGTTCCGGGGTGCGGGCGCGGCGCTCGGGGCCGCGGCATGAACCTGAAGGTCGTGGTCGGGGCCGATCGCGCACACGCGCGCGCCATCGGCGTGCTAGCCTCGGGCGCGAGCTGTGAAAGGCCTACGGGGGTGGGGGCATGACAACAGCGGGCAAGGGGGGCGTGAGCTCCCCGCACAACGGGTGGGGCGAGAGCCGGCAGCTGTGGCCGATGGGCGCAGTGACCCGGCGCACCGGCATCGGCGAGCACACCCTCAGGGCCTGGGAGCGGCGCTTCGGCTTCCCGACCCCGCACCGGCTCGAGTCGGGCCACCGCCGCTACCCTGCGGAGCAGGTGCAACAGCTGATGCTGATTGCCAAGGCCCTCGACTTCGGTTACCGCGCCGGCGACGTCGTCCCGATGCCGCCCGCCGAGCTGCGGGAGCTGCTTCGGGAGGCCGGGATCTACGAGAAGGCGGTGGTTTCCGGCGACGGTGGCAGCGGCAGCTCGGCGGCCGAGGTATTCGAGGCCTGCCGCCGCCTCGACCGGGAGGCCTTGACGGGGATTCTGCGCCGCGACGCCTCGGTTCTCGGCACCGCCCGCTTTCTGCGCGAGCGCGTCGCGCCGCTGCTCGAGGAGATCGGCGATTCCTGGGCCCGCGGAGAGCTCGAGATCCGGCACGAGCACTTCTTCTCCGAGGTGCTCGAGGACCAGCTGCGGTCGCTGCGCGTGCCCCTGCAGGCCTCGGCGGGCGGCCGCCCGGTGGTGGTGGCGAGCCTGCCCAACGAGCTCCACTCCCTGGGGCTGCAGATCGCGGCCCTCAACATCGCGGCCTCCGGCCGGACGGTGCACATCCTGGGTCCGAACCTCCCGGCAGAGGAGATCGTGAGCGCCGCCGGCACGCTCGGCGCGATCGCGGTGGGCCTTTCGATCAGCCTCTACGCCGACCCGGCCAACGTGCAGGAACAGGCGGAGGCCATCCGCTCCGGTCTGCCGGACCACGTGGAGCTGTGGCTCGGTGGCGCGGGGGCGGCGGTTTTCAACGACCTGCCGGCCGGAATGGTGGGAGTGCCGACCCTCGACGACCTCGACGCCGCGCTCGCTCGGCTGGCCGAGTGATGTTGCCGCGCGGCGTGTCGCAGGTCACCCGAACGCCGGCCTGCCGCGCCCTGAGCCCGCCCACCCATTGACCGCTGTCCCGGTTCCGTCCATAGTGGAGTGACCGCCGCGGGACGCTGACCTCGGGCGTCGGGCGAGAAAAACCGGGAGACGACATGAGAACTCCATGGACTGGAACGTTGTTCGGGTGTGCGCTGCTCGCGGCCGCATCCGTAGCCTGTGCGCAGGAGCCCGCCGCGGCCGCCGCCGCGCCGGATCAGGAGGTTGTGGCCAGGATCGGCGACGAGGTCATCACCGCCGCCGAGCTCGAAACCATGGCCGGCCCGTCGCTGGTGAAGCTGCGTCAGGACATCTACGACATGAAGGTAGCGCAGCTCAAGCAGCAGATCTTCGACCGGCTGGTCGCGGAGCAGGCCACCGCCGCCGGGCTCACCCGGGCGGAGTACCTCAAGCAGCAGGTCGACGACAAGGTGGGCGAGATCGACGAGGGCGAGATCGTCAAGCTGATGTCGATGTACCGCTCGCGCCTCTCGCAGGACGACGCGCAGGCAAGGGAGCAGGTCATCCAGGCCTTGAAGCAGCAGCAGATGGCGGTGCAGCAGGTCGCGCTCATGGACCGGCTGTTCGCCGAGGCGGGGGTCGAGATCCTGCTCGAGCCGCCGCGCGTCGACATCGCCGTGCCGGCTGGGACCCCGAGCCGCGGGCCGGCCACGGCGCCGGTGGTGATGGTGGAGTACACCGACTACCAGTGCCCCTACTGCGCCCGCGTGCAGCCGGTCATCGACCAGCTGATGGAGCGCTACGACGGCAAGCTGCGGCACGTGTTCAAGAACCTGCCGCTGCCCATGCACGCCGAGGCGCAGGTCGCCGGTGAGGCCGCCTTGTGCGCCGGCGACCAGGACAAGTATTGGGAGTTTCACGACTGGCTGTTCAAGAACCAGCGCAATATCAGCCGTGAGACCATGCTCGGCGCGGCCGGCGAGCTGGGGATGGACACCGAGCTCTTCGCCGCCTGCGTCGACCAGGGGACCTACACCGAGCGGGTGGATGCCGACATGCGCGAGGCGCGCAGCTTCGGCATCACCGGCACCCCGGGCTTCATGATCAACGGCCGAGTGCTCTCCGGCGCCCAGCCGATCGAGGCCTTCGAGGCCATCATCGACGAGGAGCTGGAACGCCGCGGCATCGAGGTGCCGGCGAAGAAAGCGCCCGAGGCCGCTGAGGCGGGGTCGGAAGAATGAGGAATTAGGAATGAGGAATTAGGAATTAGGAATTCCCACCCGCCCCCCCGGAGAATTGGGGGGGGCGGGTTTTTTCGTGCTCGCGCGTCAGCGCGGAAAAAAGCAGATGGCCTCGGACGATGAATCCACCCTTGTGGGGCACGCGTCCCGCGTGCCGGGTGGGCGGGAAGTCAAAACTCAAAACTGACCGCGGGGGTGGGCGGGCGGAACGTTCAACGTTCGAACGTTCCAACGTTCCAACGACCATGGGGCGGGCGCGCGGGAACTCAAAACTCAAAACTGACCGTGGGCCGGGCGGGCGGGAATTCCGAATTCCGAATTCCGAATTCCTAATTCCTCATTCAGTCCAGATCGATATCCCTGATCGGCTTCCCCTCGTCCTTCGTCTTCTTCGCGTCGTCCATCAGCTCGCGGAAGCGGTCCTCGAGCAGGCGGTCCTTGGACTGCTCCTTGCGCATGGCCTCGGCCATGCGGTCCGACGCGCGGGTCTTCTCGGCCTCGAGGGCCCTGAGCCGGGCCTCGAAGTCGGCCTTTTCCGAGGGCCGCTCGGGCGGCGCATGGCTGACGACGGCTTCCGCCTCGACGTCGATCTTGAGGACGGAGCGGCAGTGCGGGCAGGTCACGCTCAGCTTGCGGCTCATGAAACGGCCACCTCCTTGGCGAGTTGGTTGGCGGCCACCAGGACCGGGTCCCAGACCGGCGCGAACGGCGGCGCGTAGACGAGGTCGAGGGCCTGCAGATCGGCCACCGTCATGTGGGCGGCGAGGGCGGCGGCGAGGATGTCGACCCGCAGCGCGGCGCCTTCGCGGCCGGCGAGCTCGCCGCCGAGCAGGAGGCCGGTCTCGCGGTCGGCCACCAGCCGCACCTGCACCGGCGAGCCGCCGGGGTAGGCGTGGGCGCGCGAGCGCTGGCGGATGGTGACCGCGACCGGGTCGAAGCCCTCGGCCCGTGCCTCCACCTCGCCGAGGCCCGAGCGCGCGACCTCGAGATCGAAGACCACGAAGCCCGCCGTGCCGACGATGCCGGGGTAGCGCTCGACCGCACCTGCGATGTTGGCGCCCGCGGTCCGACCCTGCTTGTTGGCGGTGGTCCCGAGGGGGATCCAGGCGTTCCGGCGCAGGACGCGGTGGTAGGCCTCGGCGCAGTCGCCGGCCGCCCACACCGCCTCGTTCGAGGTCTGCTGGTACTGGTTGACCCAGATGGCGCCGGTGTCGCCGATCCGCAGCCCGGCGCCCGCGGCGAGCTCGACGTTGGGCCGCACCCCGGCCGCCACCAGCACGAGGTCGGCCTCGAAACGCCCGTCGTCGGTGACGACCGCCGCCACCCGCCCGCCGGCATCCGCCTCGGCGCCCTCGACGGTGATGCCGGTTCGGTACTCCACACCGTGCTCGGCGAGGACCTCGCCGACCCTGGCGACGGTGTCGGCGTGCCAGCCGGGCAGCAGCTGCTGCATCCGCTCGAGCACGGTCACCTCGAGGCCGCGCTCGGTCAGCACGTGGGCCATCTCCATGCCGATGTAGCCGGCGCCGACGATCACCGCGCGCCGCGGGCCGGTGGCGAGGGCCGCCTTGACGGCGGCGCCGTCGTCGAAGTCGCGCAGCACGAGCACCCCCGGCAAATCGAATCCCGCGAGCGGCAGCCGCACCGCGCGCGCGCCGGTGGCGATCACCAGCTTGTCGAAGGGCTCCCGGCGCTCCGCCCCGTCCTCGAGGTCGCGGACCGCCACCGCCCCGGCCGCGAGGTCGAGGCCCACCACCTCGCACCGCAGCTCGAGCCCGATGCCGCGCTTGCCGCGCGCCTCCTCGGGGGTGAGCACGACGAGGTCGTCCATCTCCCGGTCCGGGTCCTCGATGTTGTAGGGCATGCCGCAGGCGCCGTAGGAGATGTGGTCGCCGCGCTCGAAGACGGTCACCCTGGTCTTCGGCGCGCGGCGGCGGATCTGGCTCGCGGCGCTCATGCCGGCGGCGACGCCGCCGATGACGACCACCCGCTGTGCAGCGCCCATGTCGCCTCCACGGGACCGGAGACGATCGGTCGCGGGTGCGTCCGCGAGCGGCCGCTGCCGTCCCCCCCGGGAATACCCGGTCCCCACAGTTTACCGCCGCCGGGGGTGCTATGCTCGGCCCGGACACGAATCGTGGGAGGCAGGATGAACGCGGTACGTAGCGTGCTCTCGGTCGGTCTCGCGGCGGCGGTGCTGCTCGCGGCCGGCTGCGAGAACACAGAGCCCAACGAACAGCAGCGGGCGGCGGTGGAGGCTTCCGTGCGCGGCTACCTCGACGCTCTCGCCGAGGCCTACTCGACCCTCGACCCCTCGGCCCTCGAGGGCCACGCCAGCCCCAACGAGATCGCCGCCGTGCGCAAGCTCCTCGAGGAGCTGCTGCAAAGCACCGGCGACCGGGTCGACGCCTCGCTCACCGGCTTCGAGATCGAGTCCATGAGCGTCTTCCGCGGCATCAACGCCACCGTCCGTCTGGTCGAGGTGTGGGACATCACCCGCTACGGCGCCGCCACCGGCATCGAGAAGGGCCGCTTCGAAAACTCTCTCCAGTACACCCTGCTGCAGTTGCGGCTGGTGGACGGCACATGGCTGGTGGTCGGCCGCTCCAACCTCAAACAGGAGACGCCGCTCCCGGTGCCCGAATCGTCGCCGGAGGCCGGAGGTTGAACCCGTCGCCGGTGGTGGTGGTGGTGGGACGCCCCAACGTCGGCAAATCCACCCTCTTCAACCGCCTCACCCGCAGCCGCAGGGCGCTCGTGCACGACCTGCCCGGCGTCACCCGGGACCGCATCATCGGCGAGGCCGAGCGCCCCGGCGGCGGCGTCGTGACCGTGGTCGACACCGGCGGCCTGCTGATGGAGGACGAGGACACCTTCGTGCCCCTGATCCGGGGCCAGGCCGAGGCCGCCATCCGCGGCGCCGACGTCGTGCTCTTCCTGCTCGACGGCGACGCGGGGCCGATCCCCGAGGACCGCGAGATCGCGGCCTACCTGCGCGGGCTCGGGGTGCCGGTGGTGCCGGTGGTCAACAAGGCCGACCGCAAGCACGTCGACCTGCAGGCGCTCGAGTTCCACAGCCTGGGCCTGGGCGCGCCGGCGGTGATCTCGGCCGAGCACGGCACCGGCATGGACTCGCTGTGGGACGCCGTAACGCCGCACCTGCCGCCCCACGTCGAGGCCGATGAGCCCGAAGCGGCGGGGGAGGGTGCCCCGGACGTCATCCCGGTGGCCGTCGTCGGCCGGCCCAACGTCGGCAAGTCGTCGCTCGTCAACCGGCTGCTCGGCGACGAGCGGCAGCTGGTCAGCGAGGTGCCGGGGACGACCCGCGACGCCGTCGACACCCTGCTCGTCAGGGAGGACGTCCGCTACCTCTTCGTCGACACCGCCGGCATCCGCCGCAAGGGCCGCACCGACCGCGGCCCCGAGGTGCTGTCGGTGGTGATGGCGCGGCGCTACCTGGAACGGGCCGACATCTGCCTGCTCATTGTGGATGCCGCGGAAGGGATCACCAGACAGGACGCCCACGTCGGCGGCTACGCATGGGAGGCCGGCCGCGGCCTCATCCTGGTGGTCAACAAGTGGGACCTGGTGAGCAACCGCGAGGCGGCCCGCAAGCAGCTGGAGGACCAGGCCGACAAGCAGCTCGCCTTCATGCGGCACGCGCCGCGGGTCTTCCTTTCCGCCCTCAACGGCCGCGGCGTCCACCGTCTGTTTCCGGTGATGCGGGAGAGCCACCGCGCCTTCAAGACACGGGTGTCCACCAACGAGCTCACCCGCCTGCTGCGAGCGGCCTGGGACCGGCGCCCGCCGCCGATGCCCGGCGCCAAGGCCCCCAAGCTCTACTACTGCTCGCAGGTCGGTTCCGCGCCGCCGCGTTTCGTGCTCTTCACCAATCTGCCGCGCCCTCCGCACTTCTCCTACGTGCGCCACCTCGAGAACGTCCTGCGCGAGTCCTTCGGTTTGGCCGGGGTCCCGATTCAGGTTATGATCAGGGGACGACAGGGATAGCCCCGGCCGAAGGAATGCCATGGTTTTCTTCAATTACGCATTGCGTAAGCTCAACGCCAAGATCGTCTACTACGGTCCCGGACTGTGCGGGAAGACCACCAATCTGCTCTGGATCCACGACCACTTCGAGGGCGGCGACCGCGGCAAGATGATCTCCCTCGCCACCGAGGGTGACCGGACCATCTTCTTCGACCTGCTGCCGATCGACATCGGCGCCATCCGCGGCATGAACGTCACCCTCCAGCTCTACACCGTGCCCGGCCAGGTGCACTACAACTCGACCCGCCAGCTGGTGCTGCGCGGCGCCGACGGCGTGGTCTTCGTCGCCGACTCGCAGCGCGCCATGCAGAGCTCGAACATCGAGAGCTTCCGCAACCTGCAGGAGAACCTGCTGCTGCAGGGCATCAGCCTCGACGGCTTCCCGCTGGTGCTGCAGTTCAACAAGCGCGACCTGCACGACACCCTCCCGGTGGAGGAGCTCGACAGCGATCTCAACATCTTCCGGGTGCCGATCTTCGAAGCCGTCGCCACCCAGGGACTCGGCGTCCAGGAGACCCTCGAGGGCATCGTCAAGCTGGTGATGCGCAACCTCCGCGAGCGCTACGAGGGCGTCGCGCCCGACGCCCGCGACCCCGCGACGACCATGCGGGTCGGCGGCAGGCCGAAGCCGGCTCCCGCCGGGCCGAAGCCCGTGCCGCCCCCGGCCGTGGCGCCGGCGCGATCGCCCGCAGCGGCCACGCCGCCTGCAGCCGCCAAGCCGCCTACAGCGGCGCCCCCGGCGAAAC
>DATIVB010000593.1:0-2349 GCA_035466375.1 Chondromyces sp. | reverse complement strand
GAAGCGCCGACGCATCGTGAAGGCGTCGAGCAGGGCCTGCGTGGGGTGCTCGTTGATGCCGTCGCCGGCATTGATGATGGAAGCCGGAACGACCTCCGCCAGCCGGTGCGGGGCCCCCGAGTTGGGGTGGCGGATGACGATAAAGTCGGGCGCCATGGCCATCAGGTTACGGGCGGTGTCGAACAGGGTCTCGCCCTTGCTCACCGACGAGCCGGAGGCCGCGAAGTTCAGGGTGTCCGCCGACAGCCGCTTCTCCGCCACCTCGAAGGAAAAGCGGGTCCTGGTCGAGGGCTCCATGAAGAGGTTGATCACCGTGGAGCCGCGCAGCGCCGGCACCTTCTTGATCGGCCGCCGCGCCACCTCGAGCAACTCCTCGGCGGTGTCGAGAATGAGCTGAATCTCGCCCGAGACCAGGTGCTGGATGCCGACCACGTCCTTGCGCGTGAGGGCGGTCGCCGCTTCAACCGGCATCCTTGACCTCCCTTCCGAGCCACACGCCGTCGACGCCGTCGGTCTCGCGGAAACGGACCTGGACGTCTTCGTCCCGGGCCGTCTCCATGTTCCTTCCGATCACGTCGGCGGCGATCGGGAGCTCGCGGTGCCCCCGGTCCACCAGCACCGCCAGCCGCACGGCCAGCGGACGCCCGTAGTCGATGAGGGTGTCGAGGGCGGCGCGGATCGTGCGGCCGGTGAAGAGCACGTCGTCCACCAGGTAGATCGTCCGGTCGTCGATCGACCGCGGCAGCACCGTCTGCTTGAGCACCGGCTGCTGGTGGGCCGGCCGCCAGGGGCCGACGTCGTCGCGGTAGAGGGTGATGTCGAGCCGCCCCACCGCCACCGCCTTCCCGGTGGCCTCCTCGAGCGCCTTGGCCAACCGGCCGGCCAGCGGCACACCGCGGGTGTGGATTCCGACCAGCGTGACGTCGTCGCCGTCTCGCTCGAGGATCTCGGCGGCCATCCGGGCCACCGTACGGGCCATGGCCGCCGCATCCAGAACCTCCTGGAGCACCGTTCGCGCCGATTTAGCTGCCATCGTCCCGTCCCTGCCGCCGCCGACAAAAAAAGCCTCCCGGTGGGGAAGCGTCGTCGTGGATACCTGGGTCTGGAACTCCCATCTGCGGCATGGTAGCACAGCGAAAAACCTCGCGTTTTTTCGAATTCGGAATTAGGAATGAGGAATTAGGAATTCCCGCCCGCCCGCCCATTTCGGATTTCGGATTTCGGATTTCGGATTTCGGATTTCCCGCCCACACACCCGGCGTTCGGGAGGCATGCCCTCCGGTTTCGAAGAATATCTAACGACGTTCGCGGGCCGGCCATTACCCCTGTTCTCTGCTCCCTGTGCTCGGACGGGCGGGCGGCACCTGCTCCCTGGCCCCTGCACCCGGGCGGGCGGGCGCCTGGCCTCTTGCTCCCTGCTGCCGACTCGAGTGCGGGCGCGAGATCTCGCAGCTCGCATCCGGGCGGGCGGCATTCCTCATTCCTCATTCCTCAGTCCTAAGTCCGAATTCCTCATTCCTAATTCCTACTCCCTGCCTCTCGCCGTCGCCCGGCGTTATGATGTGCGCCGTGCCCGACCACCCTGCCGCCCACGCCTCGGACCGGCTGGCGCTCCTCGCCGCCGCGTTGCTGTTTTCCACCGGCGGCGCGGCGGTCAAGCTGACCACGCTATCGGGCTGGCAGGTGGCGAGCCTGCGATCCGGGATCGCGGCCGTCGCGCTGCTCCTCGTCCTGCCTGCCGCGCGCCGCGGCTGGAGCTGGCGGACCGCCCTGGTCGGCGCCGCCTACGCGGGCACCATGATCAGCTACGTGCTCGCCAACAAGCTCACCACGGCGGCCAACGCCATCTTCCTGCAGAGCACGGCGCCGCTCTACATCCTGATCCTCGGCCCGCTGCTGCTGTCGGAGCCCGTGCGGCGCCGGCACGTACTCTTCATGACGGCGCTCGCCGCCGGCATGGCGCTGTTCTTCGTCGGCGTCCAGCCCCCACTGGCGACCGCCCCAGACCCCCTGCGCGGCAACCTGGTCGGGGCTCTCACCGGTCTCTTCTGGGCCCTGACCATCCTCGGCCTGCGCTGGCTCGGCCGCGCCGGGGCGCGCGACACCACGGCGCCGAGCGCGGCGCCTGCCGTCGCCTGCGGCAACCTCCTGGCCTGCGCCGCGGCGCTGCCGATGGCGCTGCCGATCGCATCCGCGACCCGCACCGACTGGCTGGTCGTTGCCTTTCTGGGGGTTTTCCAGATCGCGCTCGCCTACGTCTTCATGGTGCGCGGGATGCGCGGCGTGGGCGCTCTCGAGGCCTCGCTGCTGCTGCTCCTCGAGCCCGTCCTGACGCCGCTCTGGGCGTGG
>DATIVB010000592.1:0-3886 GCA_035466375.1 Chondromyces sp. | reverse complement strand
CCCGCGCCTGCAGCCAGGCGCGGTAGCGCTCCGGGGTGCGCCGCGGGTGCGGGTCCCCGCTCGCCGGGCCGACGACGGCGGCGCCCACCCCGGCAAAGACCATCAGCCAGACCGCGAGACCGGGGTTGCGGCGGGCGAGCTCGGCCGCCTTCGAGCGCCGCAGCCGCCCCGGCAGCAGACCGGCGATCCAGGTCGCGAGCCTGCGGATCGTCGGCACTGTGTACCACCGGGCGGCGCCCGCCCGTCGCGGCGGCGGGCACGCCTCGGACGAACGCCGGCCCGGCAGGGCGATGGGCTGCCGCAGCAGGTCCATGAGACCCGAGGCCGGCTCTTCCGGCGCGGGCGCCCGCCGCGCGGAGCTGGTGATCGCCAGGCGCCGGCCGCCATGGCGGCGGTAGTACTCGTCGAAGCTCATCGGCTCATCGACCGGCGCCGGCGGCAGCGCCGGCGGCGGGGATGCGGGTCCCGAATCCATGCTGCCCATCAGGCGGCCTCCACTTTCTGCCCTACGCCCCAGGCCGCGAGCACCGGCGGGATCAACCGCGAGCCGGTCTCGCTCTTCGCCAGCGCCTCGAGCCGCGGTTGAATCTGGCGGCCGAGCTGCTCGCGGGTGATCTGAAGCTGCGGGTCGTAGCAGACCCTGAGGCGAAGGTCGGCGGAGTCGATGCAGCGCCCGAAGGTGCCGGTGGCGGCGCCGGTGGCGGCGCCCCAGCTCGCGACGGCCGACGCCAGCTGCGCGAACCGCCCCTGGTCGTTTCTCCGCTGGACCTCGTCCATCCAGTCGAGGAAGAACACCACAGTGGCGGGGCGGGGGTTGACGAGGGGGATGCTGCAGATGACGGCGACCTCGTCGTCGGTCAGCTCCTGCCGCAGCGGCGCCAGGTCGTCGAGGAAATCCGGTGTGCCGACGGCCGCGAGGCCCATGAAGGTCGCCGCGTGGCAGAGCTCAGACTGGAGCTCTGCCTCGCCGAGCATGTAGCCGATCTCGTCGCGGGTGAACCAGCCGACGCGGTATGCAAGGACGTATCCTGCATAGAGCGCCGCGCCGGTCGCGATGAGCACAGGCTCCCGCTCCAGGGTGGCCATCATCGAGAGGGAGCGGGGCCACAGCTCGTCCTCGAAACCCCTCTTGAATGCCTCGTCGATCAGTGCCAGCCGTTGCTCGAAGCTCGCCGTCTCGGCGAACATGGGGTAGATCAGCCCGAGAAGCTGCCCCGCCTCCATGACGGGCGGAACGGGCTCGCCGTCGTAGACCCTGGAGACGTCCCTGAGCAGCTCCGCCAGGACCTCCGCAGTCGGCTGCAGCGGGTCGTTCGGGTCCTGTATGCGCCCCATGGCCCGATTGATCTCCTCCAGGGTGGCGTGGCGCGAACGCGACCACCCGATCCCGCTCGCCCCGCCGGGCAGGGGATAGGGGAGGGCGCTCGCACCCTCCTCCCCGTTCTTCCGTCGCGTGTCGCTCACTTGTCCTCCTTCGCGGCCGCGCTCGCGGTCCGCTCCACTGCCTGCTCGGCCGGCTGATGCGACGGCACCATCACCACCCGCAGCGGGTTCGGCTTGTGGCTGTGCATTGCGCCCGAGCCGGCGTCGATGGCGGCCCCGATCAGCCCGCCCAGGACCACGTTGCCGGCCATGCCCGCCGCGCCGGCGCCGTCCACCGACGAGGCGACCGAGGTGTCGACGGTCTCGAAGCCGTCCTTGGCGATGACCACGTGCAGGTTGCCGCGGCGCTTCACCTTGAGGCTGCAGGGCGTGGTGCACTGCAGGGTGCCGCGGGCGTCGGTGACCTTGGCCTGCGCGCCCGCGGGCTCGGTCTCGATGGCGTACGACTCGCTGGTGCCGCGCGTGACGGTGGTGCAGGCCGGTGCGACCAGCAGGCCGAGGACGATGGCGACGAGCTTCTGTCTGTTCATGGTGCCTCCAATCCCGCCGGGTTGGTGACCGGCGGCGGGGACGCCTACTGCAAGCCGTGCCAGGTTTGTGAGCTGCATCACCATTGACATGTGGAAAACGTATAAGTAATGCTCAGTCCGCGGGTTGTCAAGGCTATTGGTAATGATTTCCGCAATTTTCTCGTCTTTTGGATCACAAATTTTCTTGCATTGCAGCCAGAAGTCTTGTACTCTCGGTTGGTGAACGTGCTCATCGCGTGGCTCGGTCAGACCGACCTCGACGCCTCCGTGAACGAGTCGAAGGTCGGCCGCGGGCCCATCGCCGGCGCCGTCGAGGACCGCGACTTCGACCGCGTCCTCCTCCTCAACACCTACCCCAGCGACCAGGCCGCGCGCTACGCCGCCTGGCTGGGCGCCCGCACCGAGGCCATGCCCGCGCTCGAGGTGCGGCAGGTGCAGCTCCCGAGCCCCGTCGATTACGCCGCCATATATAGGGAAGCGGTGGCGGCCGTCGAGTCGGTGCGCGCCGAGCACGGCCCCGCCACCGAGCTCACCTTCCACCTCAGCCCCGGCACCCCGGCCATGGCCGCGGTCTGGCTGCTGCTCGCCAAGGCGCGCTACGACGCGAAGCTCATCGACTCCTCGCGCGAGCACGGCCTGCGCGACGTCGACCTGCCCTTCGAGATCTCCATGGAGTTCATCCCGGAGCTCCTGCGTCCCTCCGACCGCCGCCTCGCCGGCCTCGCCGCCGCCACCCCGCCCGAGCTCCCGGACGCCGCCGGCATCGTCGGCCGCAGCCCGGCCATGCAGGTGCTGCTCGAGCGCGCCCGCGCCGTCGCCCCGCGCTCGGTGCCGGTGCTCATCGAGGGCGAGTCCGGCACCGGCAAGGAGCTGTGCGCGCGCTTCATCCACGCCCAGAGCCCGCGCCGCAGCCACCAGATGGTCAGCGTCAACTGCGGCGCCATCCCCGAGACTCTCGTCGAGTCGACCCTCTTCGGCCACGTCAAGGGCGCCTTCACCAACGCCGACCGTGCCAAGCGCGGCCTCTTCCAGACCGCCAACGGCTCAACCCTGCTGCTCGACGAAGTGGGCGAGCTGCCGCCCGAGGCCCAGGTCAAGCTGCTGCGCGCCCTGCAGGAGGGCGAGGTCACCCCGGTCGGCGGCAACGCCGCCGACAAGGTCGACGTCCGCATCATCGCCGCCACCAACCGCACCCTGGTCGACGAGGTCGCGGCCGGCCGCTTCCGCTCCGACCTCTACTACCGCCTCGCCGTCGCCGTCCTCACCCTGCCGCCCCTGCGCGAGCGCGAGGGCGACCTCGGCCTCCTCATCGACCACTTCCTGGCCCGCATTAACGCCGAGCAGCGCGAGCACGACCCCAACTGGAAGGACCGCCGCCTCGCCCCCGGCGCCCGCAGCCTGCTGCTGCGCCACCCCTTCCCCGGCAACGTGCGCGAGCTCGAGAACACCCTCACCCGCGCCGTCATCTGGTGCACCGGCGAGGTCATCCGCGAGGTCGAGATGCGCGAGGCCTTCCAGCACGGCGTGCCCGCCAACGGCGAGACCATCCTCAACCGCGCCCTCGGCCCCGGCCTCGACATCCGCGAGCTGCAGGCCGACATCGCCCGCCACTACCTCGAGCGCGCCATGAAGGAAGCCGGCGGCAACAAGTCCAAAGCCGCCGAGCTCGTCGGCCTGCCCAGCTACCAGACCCTCAGCAACTGGCTCGAGAAGTACGGGGTGGGGGAGTGAGTGGCATGGCGTGTGCACTCGCCCTCCCGCCATGGAAGACTCGACTGCGCCCCTCGACGCCGTGCAGCGGAGGCCAACCGCGATGACCGCCGCCGAAGCCGCCACCCTCGCGAGCGCCAACTTCGGCTACCTGGCCGAGGTGGATCCGGTGCTGGCGCGGTACGGGGCGCTCGCCGAGCACTACTTCGCCCTCGAGCCGCGGGACTGCGTGGGCAAGCTGCGGCAGATGGCCGAGCTGATGG
>DATIVB010000591.1:0-3008 GCA_035466375.1 Chondromyces sp. | reverse complement strand
GGTGTTCGTGGCCGTGGTCGTGTTCACCTGGCTCGCCCGGAGCCTGCGACGTGAGCAGCTGACGTACGTGTTCGGAGCGTTCACCCTCTTGGTCCTCGTGCTGTACAGGTTTCTGCTCCCGGTCGCCGGCGAGGTCACCGTGTGGTCCTTCTACATCTTCGGTGACCTCTACAACTCGCTGATGGTGGCCACGTTCTTCGCTTTCCTCAACGACAGCGTGAGACCGAGGGATGCCCGGCGCCTGTACGGGCCGATCATCCTCGGTGGGGTGGTCGGCGGGGCCTTCGGCTCGATCTTCGTGCGCGCCGAGCTCGACCACTTCGCGCCCGCATCCTGGGTGCTGATCTGTGCGGGCATCACGGTCGGGGTGGTCCTGGTGGCCGGCGCGGCGGGTCGTCTGGTGACCCGCAGGAGCGAGCCGGCCGCCGAGGTGACGCCGGAGACGCCGCCTTCCTCCGACGTGAGCCCGGCCCTCGAGGGCGCACGCCTGGTGTTCCGTTCCCGCTATCTCCTGGCGATCTTCGCCCTCGTCGGCCTGTACGAGATCGTCTCGACGCTGCTCGACTACCAGTTCACGGCGACGGTGGTCCACTACGTGGCGGGCGACCCCACCAAGCACTTCTCCACCGTTTTCGCAATCACGAACGTGGTCGCCCTCCTGGTTCAGCTCTTTCTCACCGCCAACATCATGAGCCGCTTCGGCGTCAAGGCGGCGCTGCTCGTCATGCCGGCGCTCATCCTGGGAGCCTCCGGGCTCTTTCTGCTGTTGCCGGTCCTGTGGATCGGGAGCTCGCTGAACACCGTCGACAACGCGTTCAACTACTCGATCAACCAGAGCGCGCGGGAGGCCCTGTACACCCCCTTGAGCCGGGACGAGAAGTACAAGGCCAAGGCCTTCATCGACATGTTCCTCTACCGCACGGCGAAGGTGGTGGCGGTGGGGGTCGCGCTCGCCGCCGGAGCCGCCTTCGAGGAGTTCACCGCCGTGCGCTGGCTGTCGCTGGTGGTTCTCGCGCTCGGCGCTGTGTGGATCGCCATCGCACGGTATGCCGGCAACGAGTTCCGGAGGATGACCGAGAGCCCCTGAGCAGGGTCCTGGCGGTCAGCGCCCTCCCAGGACTGCGCCGGTTCCTCGAGGCGGGCTCGCGCGGTAGGGTTCGTCGAGGTGCTCGATCAGCCGGGCGTCCCGGCCGTAGAGATCGCGCTGGAAGTACACGGTGCCTTCTGCGTCGGCGCGCGCGGTCCAGTAGACCAGCATCACGGTGAGTGGCTCCGGCAGGCTGACCGTCGTCGTGACGCCCGACGCCACCACCCGGTCGATCCGCGCCCGGTCCCACGTCGGGTCGTCCTCGAGGAGCAGGTCGGCCAGCGTCAGGGGGTCCTCGACGCGGATGCAGCCGTGGCTCGAAGCGCGCTCCGCACGAGCGAAGATGCCCTTGCTCGGGGTGTCGTGCAGGTAGATCATGTACGGGTTGGGGAACATGAACTTGACCTGGCCGAGTGCGTTCTTGGGCCCCGGCTCCTGGCGGAGCTGGTAGGGGAAACCGCGGTTTTCCGTCGCCGCCCAGTCGATGGACGCGGGGTCGATCACGGCGCCGTTCGCGCCGATCACGGAGATGTTGTTCTTCGCCAGGTACTCGGGGTCCTCGCGGATCGCGGGCAGCGTCTCGCCCCTGAGGATTCCCGGCGGGATCGTCCACGTCGGGTTCAGGACCAGGTAGCGCATGTCGGCCTTGAACACCGGCGTCGCATGGAAGGGCTTGCCGACCTGGATGCGGGTGCTCCAGATCGGTTCGTCCCGCTCGACCAGGTAGGCGTGGTAGCCGGCGATATCGACCAGCATGAAGTCGCCTCGGATGTCGCGGAAAACCCACCGCACCCGCTCGAGGCTGGCGCGGATCTGGTCGATGCGGGCCTCGACCGGCACGTTGAGCTCCTCGATGGTGCGGGGACCGACCCTGCCATCGGGGTCGAGGCCGTGGCGAGCCTGGAAGCGTACGACGGCTCGGGCCACCTCGTCGTCGAAGGCGCTCAGGGCGCCGGGCTGCGATGTCCGGAGGTCGCCGGTGACGGCCAGGCGCGCGCGCAGAGAGGCCACCCTCGGGCTGTCGTCACCGGCCTTGAGGACCGCGCCGGCGGGGACGGTCGGCCACCCGCCGCCGGCGAGAATCCCCCGGTACCGCGCGAGGGCCTGTTGGAGCCAGCGGTAGAAGTCGAGCTGCGGCGCCAGGCGATCGAGCTCGCTTCCGAGGTCGCTCTGCTCGAGAATCTCGCTGAATGTCTGCACCGGGTCCTCGGCCTCGATCTCGCGGCTGAAGTTCCAGGTCGGCTCGAGGTCGGTGGGATCGAGCTTGCCGAACCTGAGGTCGATCACGAGCCGCGCGAGGGCATCGGTGCAGAGGATCTCGGTGTCTGCCCGGGATGTCGGCGTCCCCGGGGCGGCCGCGTTGCGAAGCCTGGCTGCGAGCTGGGCGGCGTGGTAGTCGGCAGGGGTGAGTCCGTGCTCGGCCGCCCGCATGACCTGGTCGTAGAGGGAGCGGACCTTCTCGCTGCGCGACCAGATCGGCGTGAAGCCCTGCCGCTGGTAGAGCTCGGCGATGAGGACCGTGGCTGCGATCGGGACCCCTTCGACCTTCGGGCCGCCCGCGGTCAGCAGGTACTCGATGCGCTGCCGCAGTGCCTCACTGTCGTCGGACCGCGCCTGGCCGACAGCCGCCGAACCGGCGACCACCAGGAGCGCGGCCGCCGTCTTCCACCGGATCCGGCAGGAGGCCGTGGTCACGCCGCCGTCGCCAGGTCTCGGCGTCCGGTCCGCCGCCGGCCGCCTACTTCTCCTCCTTCGCCTGCTTCTTCTGCTCCTTGGCGAGCTGCTTCTGCTCCTTCTCGTAGGCCTTGACCTGGGCCTTCACCTTCTTGAGCTCCTCCTTGGTCATGATCGTCATCGGCGCGGCGATCTCGCCGTCGGGGAGATTGACGTGGAGGAAGTAGCGCCCGTACTTGATTTCGTC
>DATIVB010000590.1:0-2639 GCA_035466375.1 Chondromyces sp. | reverse complement strand
CCGGCCCAATCTCACTCGTCGGGCACCAGACCCAACCGGACGAGGGCGCGGCGCGCCGCCTGCTGCTGCGCCTCACGCTTGCTGACGCCCTCGCCGCGGGCGACCTCCTCGCCGTCGAAGACGACGACGTAGGCCCACTTGAGATGGTGGTCCGGCCCCGAGACTCCGACCCGGCGGTAGTCGGGCAGCGGGAGGCCCCGCGCCTGCGCCGCTTCCTGCAGCGACGACTTGGGGTCCGCGAGCGCCAGCGTGCGGTCGTCGAGGGCATCGAGCTCGTCCTCGAGCTGGCGCCGGATGAAGGCGTAGGCCGCCTCCCAGCCGCCGTCGAGGGCGATCGCCCCGATCACCGCCTCGAAGAGGTCCTCGAGCATCGCCGTCCGCTCGCGCCCCCTCGACATCTCTTCGCTCGGCCCCACCTCGACCCAGCCGTCGAGCCCGAGCAGCGCCGCGCGTTCGGCCAGGCGTTCCGAGCGCACGAGGTGGACCCGCTTGCGGGTCAGGCGTCCCTGGTCGTCGCCCGGGAAGGCCTCGAACAGCAGCCGCGCCGCGGCGTGGCCGATCACCGCGTCGCCGAGAAACTCGAGGCGCTGGTACGAGCCGTTCTCCTGCGCCGTCGCCGCCGAGCCGTGGCGCAGCGCGCGCCGCAGCAGCTCGCGATCCTGGAACTGATAGCCGAGAATGTCCTCGAGATCGCCCACGGCGTCGTCGCGCAGCGCTGCCATGCGGGCATTGTAACGTTCGAACGTTCAAACGTTAAACGTTCAAACGTTCAGACGCCGCACCACGGCCTGCATCGTCTCCAGGATCCGCGGCGTGTGGGTGGCCGGCCAGTAGATGCGGCCGCAGCTCGTGCAGCGGCGGAAGCGTGGCGCGTTGGCGAGCACGTAGGGGGGGACGGCGCCCCGCACGTCGTCCCGGGTCACCGGCTCGAGCCTTCCGTTGCACTCGCCGCAGCGCGAGGACTCGAGGTTCGGCTCGGGCTCGAGGCCGAGGCGCGACAGCACCTCCACCAGCTGGTCTTCGAGCGCCTCCGCTCGCACCAGCATGGTCCGCGGTCCCAGCGACGCCAGCTCGTGGTCGCGGGTCAGCAGCCACCGGCCCTCGCCCCGCGCCAGCTCGGCGAGCTCGAGGTCTTCGACGCCGGGCTCGAGGTAGGCGGCGTCGAATCCGAAAAACCGCAGCCACCGCGCCAGCGATCCGAGCATCGCATCACACAGAAATTTCGGGCGCTCCGACGCGCCTGGCTGACGGTCGCTCATGGCCCAGGAGCATAGCGTCTCCCCGATCGACGTCGTCCCAGAGCGCCCGAAATTTCTCTGTTGAGTTCTGGATTCGCGGTCCCCGCCCCCGCCTCCCGTGACGTGAGACGCCCGCCGGGTGGGTGGCGCGGGAAATCCGAAATTCGAAATGGGCGGGTGGGTGGTCAGGTGTAGAATGCCTGACGCAGTGCGGCGTGAGCCCGCGAGGCGCACGCCGAAGCCCACATCAAGGAGAGTGAACATGCCCGCCATCGAGACCACGCCCGAGCTCGTCCAATCGGTCTACACCACCACCCGCACACGACTGGCCGTCATCCGCGAACGGCTCGGCCGGCCGTTGACGCTCGCCGAAAAAGTGCTGTTCGGCCACCTCGCCGATCCCGAGAACGTCCAGCTCGAGCGCGGCAAGGCCTACCTCCAGCTGCGCCCGGACCGGGTCGCCATGCAGGACGCCACCGCCCAGATGGCGCTGCTCCAGTTCATGCTCTCCGGGCGCGACACCACCGCCGTGCCCTCGACCGTTCACTGCGACCACCTCATCCTCGCCCGCTCCGGCGCCGCCGAGGACGTCGAGGCCTCCATCGAGCGCAACCGCGAGGTCTACGACTTCCTGCAGTCGGTGTCGGCGCGCTACGGCGTCGGCTTCTGGAAGCCCGGCTCCGGCATCATCCACCAGGTGGTGCTCGAGAACTACGCCTTCCCGGGCGGCATGATGATCGGCACCGACTCCCACACGCCCAACGCCGGCGGCCTCGGCATGATCGCGGTCGGCGTCGGCGGCGCGGACGCGGTGGACGTGATGGCGGGCTTCGACTGGGAGGTCCTGCAGCCGCAGATCGTCGGCGTCAAGCTCAGCGGTTCGCTCAAGGGCTGGGCCTCCCCCAAGGACGTGATCCTCAAGCTGCTCGGCATCCTCACCGTCAAGGGCGGCACCAACCGCATCATCGAGTACTTCGGCCCCGGCACGGCCTCGATCTCCGCCACCGGCAAGGCCACCATCACCAACATGGGCGCCGAGCTCGGCGCGACGACCTCGATCTTCCCCTACGACCGTCGTGCCAAGACCTACCTCGACGCGACCCAGCGGGCGCGCATCGCCACCCTTGCCGAGGCCAACAAGGACCTCTTAACGGCAGACCCCGAGGTCGAGGCCGACCCCGAGCGCTTCTTCGACCTGGTGATCGAGATCGACCTCGACGCCCTCGAGCCGCACGTCGTCGGCCCCTTCACGCCGGACCTCGCGCGCCCGGTGTCGCAGCTCGCCGCCGACGTCGCCGAGCACGGCTACCCCGACAATCTCCCGGCGGGGCTCATCGGCTCCTGCACCAACTCGTCCTACGAGGACCTCAGCCGCGCCGCCGACGTCGCCGAGCAGGCGCT
>DATIVB010000589.1:0-2941 GCA_035466375.1 Chondromyces sp. | reverse complement strand
CTCGGGCTCATGTCGACGAGCTTGAGCACCGCTCCGAGCGCGAGCCAGAGCGGCACCACCACCCTCGCCAAGACGACCGCCGTCGTTCCCGCGAGGCCTGACCACCGATTGCGCGAGGTTTCAGCTCCCATATCCCTCCCTTGATCCGCCAAGAACACGATAACCGGAGGCGCCGCATCCGGTTGGTGCGGCGATCGGAGATTTTACAGATCGCTGACGTCGTCGGACAGGACAGGGCCGCCCAGAGCCTCCCACACCGCCGCCTCCACCTCGGACGCCCGGCGGCGCGTCGCCTGAACCGCCGCGTCCGCGCGCTCGAGGAGACCGGCGGCCACGGCGTCCTCCGCCATGGCCTTGAGGTTGATGCGGACGTTCATGGCGGCGCCGAGAGCGGCAGCGCGCGCCATGCCGGCGCCGACCCCGGCATCGGAGGCCGAGGCGGCCATTCCGAGCCGCCGCGCACGATCGCAGAGCTCGACGCTCTCCGGGCAGGCCTCCGCCACGTCGAGCGGCACCCGCGCGGCGTAGAGGGTGGCCTCGCGTACCGCCTCCTGCCGACCCGTGCCCGACACCTTTCCGGCCTCCATCAGAGCCTGGAAGGCCCAGGTGTCGGCATCGATGGCGTCGAGCAACTGCTGCTTGAGCTCCTGGGCGCGCATCGCGATCTCCTCGAGCTCGCCGCGCACCTCCTCGAAGTCGGATTTGGGATGCGGCAGGTTCGCGACCATGGCCGCCAGGGCGGCGCCGAGCGCGCCTGCCAGCGCCGCCACCGAGCCGCCGCCCGGTGCCGCGGAGTCGCGCGAGGTCTCGTCGGCGAAGGCCTGGAGCGTCATCGAGGCGAGCGGGCGTTCGGGGGCGAGGATGTTCTCGATGACCTTCTCCGCCGGATCGAAGGGCGCGACCTCGGCAAGCCCGAGCGAGCGCACCGCCGCGTGCACGATATCCGCCTCGGGCACCCCCCGCGAGCGCTCCATGCGCTGCAGGTAGTGCCGGCCGGCCTCGAGCATCGCCGACTTCGGAACCAGACCGACGAGCTCCGAGCCGGTCACCCGCAGCCCCCGCGAGCGGGCGCTCTCGTCGCAGGCGTCAAAGGCCCGATGGACCGGCGTCACGTCGAGATCGACGAGGTTCATCGATACCTGGGCGCAGCCGTACTCCGGGATGTACCACCCGACGCCGCGCACCGCCTCGAGCATGCCCGGTTGCTGGACCTTGCCGCCGTCCGCGGCGGTCACGGTGCGCCCGGCCTCGCGCACGTCGAAGGCCACGCGGTTCGCCCAGCGCTTGTCGGTGACGTTGAGATTGACGTTGTAGGCGACGAGGAACTTGCGGGCACCGATGACCATGGCGCCGAACTCGGGCACGAAGTCCGCAGGGCCGAAGTCGGGCTCGAACTCCGAGGTCTCGAGCTTCGCCGCCAGGGCCTCGTACTCGCCCTTGCGGATCGCGGCCAGCGATCGGCGCTCGGGGCGAGAGGCCGCGAACTCGTAGAGGTAGACGGGCAGCGACAGCTCCTCGCCCACCCGCCTGCCGAGCCGTCGCGCCAGCTCGACGCAGTCGTCCATGCTCAGGTCGGCCACCGGCACGAACGGACACACGTCGACGGCCCCCATCCGCGGGTGGGCGCCGTGGTGCGAGCGCATGTCGATGAGCCGCCGGGCCGCCTCCACCAGCCGAAAGGCGCCCTCGAGCACGGGTTCCGGCTCGCCGACGAAGGTGATGACGGTGCGGTTGGTCTCGGCACCCGGGTCCACGTCGAGCAACTTGACGCCGGGTACCGCCGCCGCCTCGGCAATCGCGTTGTAGACCTCAGGGCGTCGGCCTTCGGAGATGTTGGGAACGCATTCCACGATCTTCATGCGCGACCTCCACGAGTGACGATGCTAGGACGTCTCTGCAGATGAGGCAAGAAACGTTAAAACGTTCAAACGTTGAACGTTTAAACGTTCGTCTCTGAGGGCGATCGGTTTTGGGAGATGGCCGCCACATCCGCATCGACCATCATGTGCACGAGCTCCTCGAAGCCGACCCGCGGCGACCACCCGAGCTCGCGCTTCGCCTTCGTCGGGTCGGCCTTCAGGAGATCGACCTCGGCCGGCCGGAAGTACCTCGGATTGACGACCACCCGCTGCGCCCCGGTTCTGCGGTCGAGACCGATCTCGTCGACGCCCTCGCCGCTCCACTCGATCTCGACGCCGACCCTCGCGAACGCGAGCTCGCAGAACTCGCGCACCGAGTGGTCCTCGCCCGTCCCGACCACCCAGTCGTCGGGCTCATCCGCCTGCACGATCAGCCACATCGCCTCGACGAAGTCGCCCGCAAAGCCCCAGTCCCGGCGCGCCTCGAGGTTCCCCAGCGACACCCAGTCGCGCCGTCCGGCGGCGATCTCCGCCACCGCACGGCTGATCTTGCGGGTCACGAAGTTCTCGCCCCGCCGCGGCGATTCGTGGTTGAAGAGGATGCCGTTGGCCGCGAAGAGATCGTGCGCCTCGCGGTAGTTGATGGTCGCCCAGAAGGCGTAGAGCTTGGCCACCGCATACGGCGACCGCGGGTGGAAGGGCGTCGTTTCGCTCTGCGGAATCTCCTCGGCCTTGCCGAAGAGCTCCGACGAGGAGGCCTGGTAGAAGCGGGCCTCGGGCACCACACGCCGCACGGCCTCGAGCAGGCGCACGACGCCGACGCCCGAGACGTCCCCGGTGTAGGTGGGCATCGTGAAGGAGATGCCGACGTGGGACTGGGCCGCGAGGTTGTAGATCTCCTCGGGTCGCACGTTCTCGAGGATCGTGGTCAGAGATTCGGTGTCGCCGAGGTCGCCGTAGTGCAGGCGCAGGTGGCGGGCGCCGAGCTCGGCCTTGCGGAGGTGGTCGATGCGCTCGCGGTTGAAGGTCGAGGCGCGGCGGACGACGCCGTGGACCTCGTAGCCCTTGTCCAGCAGGAACTC
>DATIVB010000588.1:0-4426 GCA_035466375.1 Chondromyces sp. | reverse complement strand
TTCGGCCGCAGGCGGTGCGGCAGGCGGCGGTGCACGATGACGTCGTGGAAGCCGAAGTAGATGAAGCCGTAGGCCGTCATGCCGAGGCCGATGGCGAGCAGCAGCGGATGCCCGTGGGTACCGAGGTAGATGAGGAGAATCGACGGCGCTGCGAAGAACACGCCGAAGAGGTCGTTGAGCTCGAAGCGGCTCTTGTCGCGGCGGTGGTGCGACTCGTGCAGGAACCACAGTGGGCCGTGCATGAGGTACTTGTGCATCAGGATCGCGACCACCTCCATGGCCGCCACCGTGGCGACGAAAACCAGCACGTAGATCAGCATCGATGCAACCGTCCCATGTTCACATTTGGACCAACCGGGCGGTGGGCTCAGAGTATTTCCATCCGGCGCGCCAGGCGGCGCGCGATCCACAGCCCGGCGGCGGCCGCCGCCGCCAGCATCGCCCACGGCAGCAGCAGCGATCCGAGCGGCGCATCGCGCCAGAAGATCCCAGTGTAGGCCTCGAGGGCCCACGTGTTGGGCGTCAGCCAGCCGAGGTCCTGCAGCAGCTCGGGCATGAAAAAGCGCGGCACCATGCTGCCGCCGAGCGCCGACAGGACCAGGATGGCGACGTTGGCCAGGGTCTGCGCCTGCCGCTTGCTGCGGCACGCGGCGGCAAGCGTCAGGGCCAGCGCGGCGGCGGCGGCGGCGGCCAACAGGGTCGTCATGGACCAGGGGAGGAGGTGTCCGGGCAGGTCGACGCCGTGCACGATCCACGCGATCACGAAAATCACCCCCACCTGCACGAAGCCCTGGACCACCAGGAAGTAGAACTTGCCGTCGACCAGCACGGCAATGCGGCCGGGGCCGGCGAGGATGCGGTCGAGGACCCCCGAGTCCCGCTCCTCGATGAGGGAGATGGCGCCGTGCACCGACGAGAAGAGCAGAAAGAGGATGGCCACCGCCCCCGCGTAATAGGCGACGTGGTTGGCGGCCGCCGAGCGCCCGGCGACGCTCTCCTCCTCGAACAGGGCCTCGAATCCCCATCCGGTCACGGCACCGGCCTCGGCCTCGGCGCCGAGCTCGTCGAGGCCGGCCGCCAGTTCGGCCCGCTGGCCGTCCTCGAGCTCGATGAACTGGTCCTCCACCAGGCCCACCACCGCGCCCAGGGCGACGTCCGGCAGGGCGGTGAAGTAGGCCTTCTGGATCTGCCCCTCGAGCATCGGCACCGCCACCCCACGCACCGGGTCGCTGATGACGATCATCGGCGGCGGGCCGAAGCCCCCGAGCCGGTCCAGGGGCTCGCCTCCCGAGCGGATCACGAGGCCGACGTCGGCGGTGCCGCGGCGCACCCAGTCGCGCACCTGGTCCCGGCTCAGCGTCCCTCCTCCCACCAGCGACAGCGCGGGGTCCTCGCCCACCGCGCGCAGCAGCCGGCGCGAGATCTCGTCGCCGACCTCGTCGGCGACCGCCACCTCGAGGCGCAGCTGCTCGCCGGTGGCGCCGGCGAAGATGGCGGCGAAGATGAGGAAGAACACCGCCGGCAGCACGAAGCTCATGGCGAGCGCGGCGCGGTCCCGCACGAGCCCGAGCAGCATGGTGCGGAAGACCGCCAGGCTCATGCGTCGATCTCCCGCCCCGCGAGCCGGAAGAACACCCCGCGCAGCCCCGGCTCCCGCACCCGCACCTCCGCGACCTCGAGCCCGTCCCGCCCGAGATCCGCAGTCAGCTCCGACAGATCGTCGAGTCCCTTCTTCAGGCGCCGCGTCCACACCCGCCGGTCGTGCGACGGCGCCAGGCCCAGCGCCTCGAGGCGAAGGCGGAAGGGCTCCGCCGGCGCCGCCGCCAGGGTCACCAGCAGCTCCTTGCCGTCGCCGAAGACCCCGGCGACCAGCTCGGCCACCGTCCCTTCGACGCGCAGCTCGCCGTCGATCAGGAGGCCGACGCGGTCGGCGAGCTCGGCCGCCTGCTCGAGGTCGTGGGTGGTGAGGAGGACGGCGAGACCTTCGCCCCGCAGGTCTCTCAGCAGCTCGTGGATGTCCTCGCGCGCCGCCGGGTCGACGCCGACCGTGGGCTCGTCCAGCAGCAGCACCCGCGGCCGGTGGATGACCCCGGCAGCCACGTTGAGGCGGCGCTTCATGCCGCCCGACAGGCCGTCCACCCGATCGTCGGCGCGGGGGCCGAGCCCGATCCGCTCGAGGAGGCGCTGCGCGGCGCGGTTCGACTCGGCCCGGGAAAGGCCCATCAGCCTTCCGAAGACCTGCAGGTTCTCGGCCGCCGTCAGCTCCGGGTAGAGCGCGAGCTCCTGCGGCACCAGGCCGAGGAGCCGGCGGGCGCGGGGATCGGAGGCGGGATCTTCACCGCACAGCCGGACGCTGCCCCGATCGAGGCGGAGGCGTCCCGAGATCGCGCGCACGAGGGTCGTCTTGCCGGCCCCGTTGGGGCCGAGCAGGCCGTAGATCATGCCCGCGGGTAGCTCGAGATCGACGCCCGCCAGTGCCACCCGGGCGCCGTAGGACCGGCGCACGCCGGATACCGCGAGCGCCGGCGTCTCGCCGGCAGACTCGCCGCCGCGGTGGTGTTCATCTCGTGGAGCGGCCATCGGCCAACCTCAGAGGTAGAGTACACGCTCCATGGTCGGCTCGGTGTAGGAACGCGCGAGATCGATGAGCGGCGCGCCGGAGTCGCCCAGTGGTTCGAGCGCTACGGCGGCGGACCTGACGTAGCGGCATGCCTCGAGACGCGCCTCGTCGGCTCCCAGGTGCGCCACCAGGGTGGTCTTCGCGTGGTCCTTTCCGGTGTCCTTGCCGATCTCGTCGCGGCTGCCGAAGGCGTCGAGCAGGTCGTCCAGGATCTGGAAAGCGAGTCCGAGGTTGCCGGCGTAGTCGCGCACCGCCCGCACCCAGCTCTCGTCGACGCCGGCGACCCGCGCCCCGGCCTCGACCGCCGCCACGAACAGGGCGCCGGTCTTCTTCGCGTACATGCTCGTCAGGCCGTGGCGCTCGCCGCCGTCCCGCCACTCGGCGCGCAGGTCGCCGAACTGGCCGGCGATGATGCCGTCGCTGCCGACCGCCTCGGACAGCAGCCGCACCAGGGCAAGCCGCACCCCGGCGTCGAGGCGTTCACACTCCGCCAGCACTCCGAACGCCCGATTGAGCAGCGCGGTTGCGGCGAGGATCGCCGCGTCCTCGCCGAACAGGCGGTGATTGGCGGTCCGCCCGCGGCGCAGGACGGCGTCGTCCATGCACGGCAGATCGTCGAGGATCAGCGACGCCGTGTGCACCATCTCGATCGCGCAGGCCGGGTCGAGGGCCGCCGCCTCGGGGGCCCCGAAGCCGGTGGCGACCTGGACGGTCAGCAGGGGCCGGATCCGCTTGCCGCCGGCGAGCAGGCTGTAGCGCATCGCGCGGTGCAGAAGCTCGGGGTCGGCCGTCTCCGGAGGGACCAGCTCGCCGAGCCGGCGCTCGACCCGTTGGCGTAGGCCGGGGTCGGTGTCGCGGTGGCCGCGGTCACCGAGGACCCGGGGCTCCGTGGCCGCTGCCTCAGTTCTTTCTTGGATGACCAATTCTGAACTCCCACGTTCGGTACAACCGACCACAGCGGTTCGTTGAACACGAAATTCCAACCGAGATGGCGCGCAAAGTGAAACCGCCGGCGGCGGCGTTAGAATTCCCGGGCGGGCCGGGCGGTTTCCCCATTCCGCCGCCCGGGAGCCGGCCGGCGAGAAGCCAACGACGGGAGCCCGATGATGCCGGAAGAAACCTACAGCTTCGTGTACGACCGCCAGTCCGCCGACGCCGCCTTCCACGGGATCGCCCCCCGCGAGCTCAGCCTCTCGATGCTGGCGTCGATGCCGCCCGAGCCGGCCTGGGAGGGCTGCCTGATCTACCAGGGGCCGACCCCGGTGGGGGGAGCCACCGTCTGCCTCGCCACCCGAGGGCCCGGCGCAGCCGAGCTCCAGCTCCGGCTCATCGAGGCCTTCGAACGCCAGGGCATCGGGATTCTCGAGGTCTACGAGGGCGGGCCGGAGCCCAGCCAGTCCATCGCCGTCGCCCGCGAGGGGCGCTGGGCGGAACCGTAGGGCGCCTTCCGCCCACCCAGTTTTGAGTTCTCAGTTTTGAGTTTCGAGTTCCCACCCGCCCCGGTCAGGAGTTCTGAGTCGCCGGTTCTCAGCTTTCCCTCCCCAACCTCGGCGGTCCCGGAGCGGCATGCCCTCTGTCATCCGCCCTGCACATCTCGCGGGTGGGAGGGCGGAAACTCAAAACTCGTAACTCAAAACTCAAAACTGAATAAGCGGGTGGTCCGAGGGTTCGGCTCGTGGTCGGCTACCATACCCACGTGACCGAGCCGCTGCGAATCGCGATCACCGGCGCCTCCGGGTTCCTGGGGCGCCTGCTGGTGGAGCTGCTGCGGCGCCGGCACCGGATCGTGGCCCTCGACCGGAGGCC
>DATIVB010000587.1:0-3132 GCA_035466375.1 Chondromyces sp. | reverse complement strand
CGCAGGTTCGGCGCCCGACTGCTGCGAAGCGGCCGCCTTCTCGACGACGCCGTAGAAGAGCTCGAGGGGGGCGAGCGCGAGGTCGGCCCTCTTGAGGTCATACCATCCGCTCGAGCGCACCGCGTCCCACACCGGGTGCTTCGCGTCGAACTGCTGGCGGAAGGCGGCGTCGGCGAGCGCCGTGACCTCGCGGTGGATGACGCCGAGCACCTGCCGGTCGTCGTCGGCGGCCATCGCGCGCTCGGCGTCGAGGGCTGTCGGCGATTCGGGGGCCGGCTGCTGCGCAGCCGCCGCGGTCTTGAAATCGTCGACCGCAGGCGTCAACGGGTCGGCTGCCGAGGGCGGCTCTCCACCGTTGCCCGGCCGCGCCCGCCCCACCACGGCCGACAGCTCCTCGAAGGTGACCGCCTGGGTCCTGAACTCCAAGGTCTTCTCCGGGGCCGCAGGGGGCGCAACCTCCGGCGTGAGCTCCTGCGCGGAAGCCGGCGCCGCCGAGCCGTTCTCCTCGCCCGCGGAGCTCTTCTCGACCCCGGGTGCCGCCGCCGGGCCGCTCTCGTCCGCCGAGCGCTTGCGGCGCTTCAGCGACTCGCGGAACTCGCGGTGGTACCGGGCAAGCGTCTCGTGGTCCTCGTCATCGAAGGGCAGCGAGGCCGCGAGCTTGAGGCGCAGGTCCTCGATCGCGCGCAGGCGCTCGATCATCGGCTCGCCCTCGGGCGCGAGCGATGCGAGCAGCTTCGCGAGGTCCCGGTTGAACTCGACGATGGCGGCGAGATCGTCGAGCGAGGCGAAGGTGATGAGCTCCTGGTACTCGCCGCCGAAGCGGTCGATGGCACTCTCGCGCTCCTTGCGCTCGACCAGGCGCTCGAAGAGCCCGGGCGGGCAGCCGTCCAGGTACCAGGTGTCTCCGGAGACCTTCTCCAGGCCACGGTGGATGATCCGCCGGATGGTCACCAGCAGGTCGGCGAGGATCTGGTAGGCCTCGACGTTCGGATCTGAACCAGTCATCGCCGGGCGTCTCTCATCATGAGCCCCGATTGTACCCCGTTTCGACAGTCGCTACTCCGCTGCGGGAGAGGCGGACTCAATCCTCCCGGCGCCACTCGGCGTCGATGACACCGGGGCGGTGGACGACGAGGTTGCGCGACACCGCCGCCGACACCAGCTTGCGAACCGCCGCCCGGCCGGCCGGCACCAGCAGCAGGAGGCCAAGGGCGTCGGTGATGAGGCCCGGCGTCAGGAGCACCGCCCCGGCAACGAAGATCAGCAGCCCGTCGATCAGTGCATCGGTGGGCGGCCGGCCGGCCGCCAGGTCGTCCTGCAGGCGGCGCAGCACGCCGAGACCCTGCCAGCGGGCGAGCGCGGCGCCGAGGACTCCGGTGACGATGACGATCGCGATGGTCGGCGCCACGCCGATGGCGCCGCCGATCTCGATCAGGAGGTAGAGCTCGACCAGGGGGACGAGGGTGAAGAGCGCGAGGAGGCGGAGGAACATGGGAGCAGTGTACAGAAGAGTGAGGGATGGGAGAATTCTCAATTCTCAATTTTGAATTTTGAATTGTCCCGGCGGGCAGGGGCATCGTTTGAACGTTAGAACGTTTGAACGTTGAACGTTCGTGCCCGGAGAGGGCTTCAGTGAGTCGGGATGACGCTCGGACGGCCGTGACGGCCTTACCCCCCACCCGGCAGCCGGGACGGCTGCCGCCACAACGTCCCACGAACGCTGATCCTCTTGTGGAGCACGTGTCCCGCGTGCAGGGAAGGTGGGTGGCAACTCACCGACAGCAGCGATCGTGGACGTGGCCGTGGGGGTCGTAGGTTCGGCGCGAGCCGAACCGGAGTGGAGGGTCGGGAGGCCTTACGGCCACTCGCTGATGGCGGGGAGTCACGACGCCCGTAAGGCGTCAGTAACGTTCGAACGTTCAACGTTCCAACGTTCAAACGAACTTAACTCTTCACTCTTAACCCTTGACCCCTTCGCCCTTGACCCCTTCACCCTTCACCCCCTCACACGTTCACCTCTTCACTCCCCCGTCGGGCGGCGCCTTGCCGAGCGGGAGGTGAACCGGGGCGGCGAGCTTGAGGCAGACCTGGAGGGTGATGAGCCAGTGGTTGCGGTCAGAGCGCGCGGCCCCCATCTCGACGGACATGGCGAGGTTGCCGAGGCCGGTCTCGTGGCCGACGGACAACCCGTGGTGGGTGCCGTGGTCTTCGTCCTCCCAGCGGCGGTAGCGCAGGTACTTGCCGTGGAATCCCAGCTGCGGCGTTGCCGAGTGCAGCGGCCGCACACCGCCCCAGCCGAGGGTCACGATGTGGGCGTTCGCCTGCGCCCCGGCCTCGTAGCCGTACCCGCCGTAGAGGCTGAAGGAGAGGCCGTCACTGTAGGAGAGGTAGGCGCCGACCTGTCCCGAGAGCCAGTTGGGCGGACCGGCGGCGGCGCCGAGGTACGGGAACAGGCCCAGACCCGGCATGCCCTCGACCGCCCCCTGGGGCTCGGGGCCGAGCGCCTCCGCGAGCTGCCGGTGCCAGAGGTCGACGTCGATCTCGTCGCCCGCCCGGGCAATGGAGAGCGGAGTCGCCAGCAGAAACAGCAGGACAACCAGGGCGCGCAGCCGGCGGCGCGCCATCACCAGGCCACGCTGTAGGCGTCGAGGAGACGCTGCTTGTCCCCGAGGTCCTCGCGCATCCACGGCAGATCGTCGACCCCGAGCCGCTCGACGATCTGCTGAACGAAGCCGCGCTCGCCGTTGCGGCAGTCGAGCTCGAAATCTCGCAGCGACACGAGGCCGTCCACGAGCTCGCCGAGGAGACGGTTGAAGTCGCGGTCGAGGACCACCACGCCGGCCTCGGTGTTGTAGTAGGTGGAGCGGATATTGAAGTTCGAGGAGTGGACGATCGAGATCTCGTCGTCGACCCGCAGCATCTTGCCGTGCAGCGCCACCGGCGGCATCAGGACCGGGCTGCAGCCGCTCGCCTCGATCGCCTCGACGGTGCCCTTGTTGGCCCGCCAGGCCCACACCTCGACCCCGCTCTCGATCAGCCGCATCACCGTCGGGTAGCCGGAGTACAGGAAGGGACCACCGCGCAGCGCGGTGTCGCGCCCGTTGGTGACGAGGCGGACCTTGACTCCGCGCT